>JBILUL010000097.1:0-18517 GCA_044371005.1 Phycisphaerales bacterium
CGCCAAGGGCCTGGCGGCGGAGGGGTCCGATCATGCCGCGTGGGGCCGGATTGGAAGTGATTGATTCGACTTATTGGAGCCGGATCGCGGAATCTACTTGCGAGGCAGGGGGGAGCTGTCCATAATTCGGCCGTGACTCCCGAGATGCAGCGCAAAGTGGAAGAGGTCTTCCTCGCGGTGGCCGAACGGCCTCCCGACGAGCAGGACGCGGCATTGCGCGAACGTTGCGGCAACGACACAACCGTCTACCGGGAAGTTCGGTCGCTGCTTGGGTTTCATGAGCAGGCCGATGCGTTCTTGAATCCCAAGGAACTGCAGGTGACTGCCGCGGGATTCATGGGTGGCAAGGGGATGCGCGATGAGCCTCTTGCTCCGTCTCGGCGTGTGGGCGGATTCACCATCAAGTCGGTGCTTGGCAAGGGCGGCATGGGCATCGTCTATGTCGCAGAGCAGGAGCGGCCGCGTCGAACGGTGGCCCTCAAGGTCATCCGAGGCGGATTCTCCAGCGATTCGCTCATCCGCCGCTTCGAGCACGAAGCCGAGGTGCTCGGCCGGCTTCAGCACCCTGGCATTGCGCAGATCTTCGAGGCGGGCACGTTCGAGGATCACGGCGAGGCGCGCCCCTACATCGCGATGGAACTGGTGCCGGGGATGTCGCTGACGAAGTACGTGCAGGTACGTCAGCCGCGGCATACAGAGATTCTGGAGATCATGGCCAAGGTGTGCGATGCGGTGCATCACGCGCATCAACGCGGCGTGATCCATCGCGATCTCAAGCCGGGCAACATTCTGGTGGTCGATGGCGATCTGAGCACGCCCGCGCCGGCGGAGTCAGAAACCTCACGCATCTCGACCTATCGCACGCATGCGCAGCCGAAGATTCTGGACTTTGGCGTAGCTCGAGCCACGGATGCGGATCTGCGCGTGACGACGATGCAGACGAGCGTGGGCCAGCTCATCGGCACGCTGCCATACATGAGCCCCGAGCAGGTGCTGGCGGATCCCAATGAGGTGGATACGCGTTCGGATGTGTACGCACTGGGCGTGATTCTCTACCAGTTGCTGACCGGCAAGCTCCCCCACGACCTTGGCAGCAGAAGCATTCCGGAAGCGGCGAGGGTGATCCGCGACGAGACACCCGCGCGGCTTTCGAGCATCAGCAAGGCGTTCCGGGGCGACGTGGAGACGATCGTCGGCAAGGCGCTTGAGAAGAACAAGTCGCGCAGGTATCAGTCCGCCGCGGACATGGCCGATGACCTGCGCCGCACGGTGCGGGGCGAGCCGATTCTGGCCAAGCAGGATTCGGCGATGTACGTGCTGCGCAAGCAGTTCGTGCGGTACAAGGCCCTCGCCGCGGCGTGCGGCGTGGCGCTGGCGGCGATCGTCGGGTTTGCCATCTACGCAGGTGTTCAGTATTCGCGGTATGAGCGACTGGCGCAGGAGAAGGGAAACCTGGCGACCTCGATGAAGTCGCTGGCCGAAGAGAAGACGCTGCTGGCGGATCAGAAGCAATCGCTGGCTGCGACGGTGATGGATGCAAACACCAAGCTGTCGACCCAGCTCACGTCCAGTGCTCTCGAGCGAGGGCGTCTGATGGCGCGGGCGGGCAATCTGACACGCAGCGAGGAACTGGTGTGGCCGGTGCTGCTGGGTGATCCGAAGAACGAACAGGCCCACTGGGCGCTGTGGGACATCTACTCCCAGCATCCGCAGTTGGCCTCATGGCGCACGGACAACTCGCAGTGCACGGGGCTAGCGATCAGCCCGGACCTCAAGCGAATCGCGGTGTCCAACGAATCCGGCACCGTGACGCTCTATGACGCAGCGACTGGCGATGAGATCGCATCAGTCTGGCTGCAGAACAACGGTTCGTTGCGTGACGTCGTGTACCTGCCCGATGGACGCCTCGTGGTGGCAGGACTGACACGCCGCGTGATCGTGCTCGACGGCGAGACGCTCAGCAAGCTGACCTCCTGGTCAATCTATTCGATGACGGCTACGAAACTCACGGTTTCAGCCGATGGAACCCGGCTCTATGTCTCTGGCAGCGTCGATATTCAGTTCGGTACGCCCCGGACGACCAACGTTCCCATCTCGGTGACTGCCATCGATACCAGCACCGGGAAGGTGGCCGAGACATTGGCGTTTGGACGATTCGGCATCTTCGCCAATGCGATCAGCAACGACCATCGGTACCTGGCTGGAGCGATCGCCGACGTTTTGCCCGGGTTGCTCATGTACGACCTGCGTGATCGCCGCGTCGTCTCAATCGAGCGAAAGTTGAACGGCACCGTCAGCTGCCTGGGCTGGCATCCGGACAACATTCACGTGGCAGTCGGAACAACCGCCGGTGAAGTCTTCATCTGGAACGTGCTCACCAGCACCCGCGAGCAGGTGTTGCCCTCAGGCAACGGCACGATCCGTTCGCTTGCCTTCTCCGGGGACGGCTCGCAGCTGACTTCCGGTGGCTGGTGGAGCATCGATACATGGGACTGGAAGGATGCCAGACTGGTGAGCCGAATCGGTGGCGGATGCAGCGATCTGCTGCTCACCGATGGCGGTGAACGAATGATTGCCACCTCCGCAATGCCCCCCTGGTCGGTCAAGATCTGGGAAACAACGCCCGGTCGCGCGAACCGCTCCGTCAAACTCCCAGGCCAGTCTCCGGTCGGCATGGCGATGAACACGGAAGGCACACGTCTTGCCACCGCGGACGCGGACGGACTGCTCCAGGTCTGGGACACCCAAGCCGTCAAGCCGATGCAGTCGGTCAAGCACCGCGTCGGGCTGAACACCCTGGACGCCCGGCGCGACCTTTCTCTGGTTGCGGCCGGTGACCAGTACGGCGGAGTGCTGCTCTGGAACCCCGGCACCGGCGAGCAATCGTTCGTGCCCGTCATCACCCGCTACCCCGTCTTCTTCATGCGGTTCAATGCCGCCGGGTCGCTGCTGCTGGTCTCGGGGTACCAGAACATGGCCTATCTCCTGCAGCCGGACACGATGAAGCTCGCCGCGACCTTCACCGGCAAATTCGACATGATCGAATGTGCCGAGTTCCGCAACGATGACACGATCGTCGCGCTGCATCGCCCCCGAACCATCAAGCTCTGGAGTCCCGAAGGCGAGTGTCTGAGCACGATGAAGATCGAGGCCGAGGCCGTCCGCATGGCCCTCAGCCCCGACCAGGCGAAAGTGGCCGTCTCCACGTGGGACCAGACCGTTGAAATCTGGGATCTGGGCTCTGGCAAGATGGAGCAACGACTCAGCGGGTTCCATCAGGTCGTCTCCAGCATGGAATGGAACGCCACCATGGACCGCCTGCTCAGCACGACCGCCGATGGCAGGCTCTACATCCATCGCCCATCCGACGGGGCCTGCCTCGTCGATCTGCCCGTCAGTTCACAGTCAATCTGCCGCGTGCTCAAGTGCGCAGCAGACGGCTCGCTGGTCTCACTCGCATTCGCCGATGGAACGGTTTCTGTTTGGGACCTGGCGTACTACAACCGCCATATTCAAGGCAACGCACGCTTCCAGCGCGAGCTTTGGGAACAACCCGGCGATACTCCACGCGGACCGGACATGAACCTGACGCTGATCAAGGCGCGGTGATTCGTCTCCCACGTGGCACAACCTCGCGAGCAAGCCGGATTTGAACCACAGCCGGGAAGATCGCCGGGGATGACGCTACACTCCCCACCCTGCCCCTCCCCGGGGACGGGGATTCGTGAAGAGGCGGGCTTGTCTTTCCGCCAACGGGACGGGTCGAACCGGAGATGCCTTGAATCGACCCTTGGCGGGAACCATGCGCCGTGACGCGGCGGATGTTCCAGCAATCAACACCAGTCGCACGGGAATGAGCCCGTGCAGCAAAAGGATTCACCATGAGCGAGAACACCCCCCAGCAGCCCCAGCAGCAGCAGATCCAGCTCCGCATCGACGAGAGCAAGATGGCGACCACCTACGCCAACACGATCCGCACCTCGACCACGCAGGATGAAGTCGTCCTCGATTTCGGCATGAACCTCCCGGTCCCCGGCGCCAACAACGAGCCCGTGCTCGTCTTCGCAGTCGGCAGCCGCGTGGTCCTCAACTGGGCCGGCGCCAAGCGCCTCGCCATCAGCCTGGGCCAGGTCGTCCGTCAGTACGAGGAACGCGCCGGCGAGATCAACCTCGGCCAGCGCCAGGGCAGCGGCGGCCCCCGCCTCTCCCAGTAATGTCTGCAGCCTGGAAGCTGCCCTCCGGGGCACCCCAGCCCGCGTGACAACCAGTACAACTCAACAACGGTCAGGCTCCGCCTGGCCGTTGTTGCTTTTTGAACCACTCCGGTGGGCGCTGAGCCTTCCAACCCCCGACGGCTTCCTCATTTGGTACTCGGTGCCGGAGCCGCACGGAGCGACTCAACCGCCTTCCATCCCGCTGCCGTCCAGGGTGCCGCGCGTGCTGCCTCTTCCAACGCGGCGGCTCGCTCGCTCCCCGTGAGGGTCGCCGCGTTCGCAAGCAGTTCTTCCGCCTTCGCGAGTCGGGGCTGCGCTTTCAGACTCCGGGGTTCATCAACCCAGCGCACCGCGCCGGTGAAGTCTGCCGCGGGCGGGAACTCATGACCGAGACCCTTGATGTCGATGACCCGAACATCGAGTCCATCACGGACATAGACGCGTGCAAACGCGTGGATCTCGCCGAAGTTGAAATCCTGGTCGCCGGTGATCGCGGCGAGCCTCAGCGGGCGCAGCGCCTTCATGAACTCCGCCGCGGGCTTGGCGAAGTGCGGCACGTACAACTTTCCGGCACCGGCGGGGACGGGCTCGTATCCGTCAAGACCGACGATGGGCACCGCACCGGTGAAGACATCGGGGAAGCAGGTCCACATCTGACTGGCGATCTTGCCACCTCCGGAGATCCCGGAGATGAATGTCCGAGCTGGATCACAGAGAAACCGCTCTCGCACCGTCTGCACAGCATCGAGCGCGAACTGGAACCGCTCCGGAATCAGAACCGCATTGCCCGTCTTTCTTGCCCCCACCACGATGAGCCGGAGTTCATCCGCAGCGGGCCCCATGGGCCGCCCCAGCGTGGACTCCTCGGCGGCCTCCACCCAGACGAGAATCCCACACGCTTCCGTGGGCTTCCAGTCACGCGGAAGTCGCACCAGAAACTCGCTGGCGGAAAGATCGCGAGCGGCACCCGCAAGTGACGTGGTGCGCCCCGCCAGAAAACGCTTGCCAAGGGTTGGTCTGTCCATGCGCCACCATCCGGGCACCTTGCGTTCAAGTGGTGCAATGGTCGCGGGCAATGGGTCGTCCTTCATGACCGCAAAACTGCCCCGGTACTGATTCCATCCCGCCGCGGCGAGCGCAAAGTCGTCGTGTTCAAGCTTGAAGCTCGCATCGTCCGCCCCTGTTGCATACCAGAATCCGTTGTCATCCCGCAGGATGTCCCAACGCGAGGAGGGACGGCCGGCCAGCTTGGGCTGGCAGATGGCGGTACACCAGTACTCGGCGGAATCGGGCAACTGATCGATGGGGTCGGACCGGCACGCTGCGAACTTCGCGGCCGCTCGTCGATCGAGGCGAGCGACAACGCCCTCAAGTCGATCAAGCATCTCGCCGCGGCTTGGCCCAGGCTCGATGGAGGGGCTGGTCACGACGACGACCGAAGCCGGCGGTGAGCCCGCGGCATGGAACGGCTCGACGACCAAGCAGGCCAACGCGACAACGAAGAGAAGCATGCGAGAGGATACCCGCAGTTCACGCAGCGGTTGCGTGCCCGCAGATGCGTCCAGCTGCCCATTTGGAGCAGGCTGCGATCAGATCGTCACGTGCAATGGGTTTGGTGAGGTAGTCGTCGCATCCGGCTGCGAGGCACTTCTCACGGTCGCTTGCCATTGCGTGGGCGGTCAACGCGATGATCGGAAGGGTGCAGCCTCGAAGGCGCAGCGCCGCCGTTGCCGAATAGCCATCCAGTTCCGGCATCTGCATGTCCATGAAGATGACGTCGTACGGTGTGCCAGCCGCGGTGGCCTGCTTGATTCGATCGATCGCCACCTTTCCATTCTCGGCAACGTCGACGGTGGCGCCGGCCTTGCGGAGGTGGAAGCTGATCAGACGCTGGTTGTCGGGACCATCCTCGGCGAGAAGTACACGCGCCGTCAGGGTCATCAGTCGTGTGGTGCCCTGGGTGCTCGTTGCCTTAGGCAGTGCAGGCAGTTCGTGGGCAAGCCGCTCGAAGGCGCCATCGCCCGCGTCGATGCTGATGGTGAAGGTGGTGCCGACCCCAAGAGTGCTCTCGACAACAACATCGCCTCCGAGCATCTGGGAGAGCCTCTGAGAGATCGCAAGGCCAAGCCCAGTGCCGCCGTAGCGACGGGTCATCGTGTCATCGGCCTGGGTGAAGGGTCTGAAGAGCTTCGAAACCTGTTCGGGCGACATGCCGATGCCCGAGTCCGCGATCTTGAATCGAAGACTCCGCGCCGTCGGGTCTGCCTCGACGATCACCCTGACGCTCCCCTGCTCGGTGAACTTGATCGCGTTGCCGATGAGGTTGACGAGAATCTGCCTGAGTCTCACGGGGTCGGACTCGATCCTCGCGGGCAACGGCAGGCCGAACTCGGCGCTCAGCTCAAGCCCCTTGGCCCGTGCCCGGACCTGCATCAGTTCAATGCTGTCTCGCACCATGGCGATCGGATCAAGTTCGATCTGCTCGACGGTCATCGCGCCGGCCTCGATCTTGGAGATGTCGAGGATGTCGTTGATGATTGCCATCAGGTGCTCACCGTTGCGACGAACCGTCTGGATGTGCTCGATCCGCTGGGATTCTGCCTGCGAGGGATCCACAAGCAGGTCCGCGTACCCGAGGATGGCGGTCATCGGCGTACGGATTTCGTGGCTCATGTTGGCCAGGAAGTCGCTCTTGGCGCGGCTGGCTGCCTCTGCTGCATCGCGTGCCAGGGCCACCTGCCGGGCCTGCTCGGCCAGCTCTCGAGTGCGTGCCTCGACGCGTTGCTCGAGTTCATCGTTGCTGCGAACCAGAGTCTGATTCTGATCCTGAATATGCGTCAGCATGCCATTGAAGGCATCGGTCAGCACGCCGACTTCATCGTCGCCGACCTTGACGGCCCGCACCGAGTAATCGCCGCCATGAGCCACGCGATGGGCCAGCTGCGCGAGCCGCGTGATCGGAAGAACGAGCGTCGCGGCGATGCGGCTCGCCGCGAACATGGCGAATCCGATCGCAAGCAGAATGATGATCAGGCCGGTTCCGATCTGCTTGAGCAGGAGCCGTTCAATCGGCCGGACATCGGAGACCATGACCAGCGTTCCGATCGATTCTCCCGCGGCATTGATGGCCGCGGTGGTAACCATGATGTCGCTGTCGCGCCAGAATGCTTCGGACGGACTGTACCGGGCAGGGGGCTGGAGCTGCGATGTTCGGGCAACATGAGCGGAGAGCAGTGCGCCTTCAGCGTCGTACGCGGCGGCAAGCAGCAAGGTCGGGTCGGCATCGGCACAGCCAAGCAGTTCGGCCGTGGCCTTGGAATCGGTGAAGGCGACCGCGCCCGACACGGCTTCAGCCATCATGCCGCACTGCACGCGCTGATGGTGCGTCATCTCCTGCTTCGCGGCGGCGTAGACCGTGAAGCTCATGATCACACCGACCAGCACAAGCGAGCCGGCGGTGAGCCCTGCGATGGCCAGGAGCAGCCGCGTACTGAACTGGAGTGGTTGGATCGCCGTCATCGGGTTCCGTTCATCCTCGTCATGGGCTGCCCTCGACAATTTTGCCGAGCTGGAGGAGCTTGGCGCTGAGCTTGAGACCCGCGGCCTCGGCCGCCTTGCGGTTGATGCTGAAGGTCACCTTGCCATCGGTCAGTCCCAGTTCGATCATCCCACCCGCCAATGAAAACCCCTCGGTGTCACTGACAGTCAGCGTTGCACTCCCTGCGACCGCAGCCAGATGTTCCTTGACCCGTGGCTTTTCGGACTTCGCTACAAACAGGAGGTGACACTCTCGGAGCTGCTCGGCGGTTGCCTTCCCAGGGCCGGTGCCCGCGAGGCGGACGATCCGGATGGGATGGGTGCCAGCTGCCTTTCCTTCGAGCGTCTTGTCGAGAACGGTGCCAAAGGGGTCATCACCGACGATGCCGACCACCAGTGGAGCGTCGGGCTTGGCAAAGGCGGTCTCGGGCCATTCCGTGAAGCGCAGGAAATTGAGCAACACCGCGGCCCTGACCTTGATGGCCTTGGCCAGATCGATGGGGCCATCGTCCGAGCCGCCTGCACCAAGGCAGATCGCCGCGGTCAGCAGCATGAGCGCCAGGCACACCGTGCGGCGGCTGGTTTGGCCCTGTCGGAGTTGGAAGCGGTGTGGACGCACTGGAGTGGAGCGTGCGGGTTCAGAAGCGAAGCGTGAGCATGCCGTAGATGCCGCGATCGATCTCCATCGATGGGCGCGCGAAATAGGTATCCACCATTTCCAGGTGGTGTTCATCCAGGAGATTCTGTCCCCAGATCGACAGTTCGACGTTGGGCCGGGGGATGTAGGTCAGGCCGACATCGAGCCGCGTGTATGCGGGCACATCGCCGTCACGGACGTTGTCGTAGTAATAGAGAACGGTGTTGAACTTGACGGAATCGCACAGATCGAGCGAAGACCGGATGTTGAACTGATTGCGCGGGGCGGAATCCTGGTCCTCGTCGCTGCGGCCCATGATCTCGATGCACTGGAGCGTGTAGGCTCCTCCCAGTCGCCACTTCGATGTGACCTGCCAGTTGGCGGCGACCTCGAGACCGACCGAGTCCGACGAGCCGTCGTTGGCCTGGATGTAGTCGGCGGGATTGAGCGGATCGGGCGACTGGGTGATCAGGTCTTCGTAGCGGTTGTAGTAGGTGGCGATGTCGATCGAGACTCGCTCCGAGGGTCGGACGCGGTATCCGAGTTCGTACGCCAGGAGGTCCTCGCCCTCGATCTCCGGGTTGCCGCGGAGGCGGACCGGCACGACATCGGGGGCCAGCGGCGGCGGAATGACACCGATGAGAAAGTCAAGATCCTGACCGACGCGGGTGGGTGTGCGGACGGCCCGTGAGATACCCGCCCAGAGCGTGTGTGACTCCGCGACGTTCCATTCGACGCGGGCCGAGGGCTGGATCTCCCATTCGGAGTAGCCATTGTGCTCGAACTTGGAGCCCAGCATCAGGTTCACCTTGTCCTTGACAATCGAGATGGTGTCCTGGACAAATCCGCTGAACATGTCCTCGCTGCGCTCATCGGGGGTGAACGAGACCACCGCGCTTCCCTTCACCGAATCCGCGCGATTGCGATACCCAAGGCCCCAGATGATCGAGTGCCTTTCGCCCAGCTGGAAGAAATGCCTTGCATCAAAGTCGAGCGTGCGGCGATGTTCATCGAGTACTGCGTTGTCGCGCATGTCATAGTCGACGTAGGCCTTGACCTCAATCCCCGAGACTTCGGAGATCGAATGTTCGAGCTTGCCCAGCAGATTGCCACCCTCGACATGCGTGTCGCCACGAATCAGCTGCTGGTACGGAGGCGTCAGCGCAGGGGTCCCGATGTTCTCGCCGCTGTCTCCGCCGTAGACATCGCCTGAGATCGTGACCTTCGTGTCGCCGCGGACACCAAGATCAAGACGTGCCCCGGCCCGCCCCTGGCGCCAGTCGTCCGCGGCATTCCCGCCCGTGACGTCCTGGCCTGAATCGCGATTGAAGTACTTTGTGTAAACCCGGAAGTATGAATCATCGGAGATCTTGCCGCCATAGCGTGCCGTGCCGAACCCCTGTTCCTCGGTCCCCATCCCGCCGGTGAGCAGCCATCCTTGCGTGTCCTTGGAGCTCTTGCTCACGACATTGATCACGCCGTTGACCGCGTTGGCGCCCCAGAGGGTTGCGCCCGGGCCGCGGACGACCTCGATGCGGTCAAGGTCCTGCATCACGATATCGGCGGTATCCCAGAAGACACCGGAGAACAAGTCGTTGTACAGAGCGCGGCCATCAACCAGCACCAGCAGCTTGTTGGAGAATCGGGCATTGAAGCCGCGGGCACTGACAGCCCAGGTGTTCGACGAGACGCGAGCGACATCCATACCCGGGACGATGCGCAGCGCTTCGGCGATGGAAAGATGCCCGGTCTCCTGAATGTCCTGGGGCGTGATCACGAAGACTGCTGCGGGCGTCTGCATGAGGGGCTTGGCCACGCCCGCCACGGACGTGACATCAACCTGCATGAGTTCCTCGAGACTCAGTTCCGCAACATCGTTTCCCTCGGGCGCCCCGGGCTGCGGCGCGGCATCCTGAGCGTGCGCAGCCAGCGACACGGCGGTTCCGGCCACGAGTGCGAGTGATGCGAGCCGATGTGTCTTCAGTTGTGTCATCGTGTCCGTTCCATTCCCGGCCTACTGGTGCCTGGCCGTTGGATGTGGATCGGGCGATCCCCGCGCCCTGTTGGATGCAACACCAGAGAAAACGCCAGATAGTCAGGTGCCGGGCGGTGAAGACCCCTTCGAGGGGGACGCCCCCACTCGGATCAGGCTGCCGAGCGCGACTGTGCGAGCGAGAGGGCCAGCGCGCGTCCGATCGACGCGGGGCTGAGGCAGGCCTGCGCCAGTCCGGCCTCGGTGACGGCCTTGGGCATGCCGTAGACGACACAGCTTGCTTCGTCCTGGGCCCACAGCATGCCGCCACGGTTGCGAAGCTCCCGGGCGCCGACAAGCCCATCCTGACCGATGCCAGTCATGACCACTCCCAGGCACCGCGCGCCCGTGGCGAGCGCGGTGGTGGCCAGCAGCGTGTCAACGCTTGGCTTGTAGATGGCGGCCTTGGGCTCGGTGCTCATGATCGCCTCGAAGCGCGAGATGGACTTGCGGACGTGCAGGTGCAACCCGCCCTTGGCGATGTGGATGCGACCGGGCAGCAGTGGCTCGCGTTCGGCCACATGCACCACTGCGAGCTTGCAGACATCGGCCAGTCGCTGCGACATGGACTCGGTGAACATCGCGGGCATGTGCTGCGCCACGACGATGGGAACGGGAAACTCCGCGGGAATGGCCGTCAGGATCGCTTCGAGGGCGGCTGGACCGCCGGTGCTTGACCCGATCGCGACCACGTCAACGCTTCGTGCGTTGAATGCCGGGAGCGTGTGCAGTGCCTGCGGCGGTGCGACCGGCACGCCGGGGGCCGGGCGCCGGTGGCGTCTTGACGAACCAAGCGCCTTGACCCGCTCGAGCAGATCGGCCTTGATCGACTCGATGGTGAGCGAGAACTGCGAGCCATCCTTGGCGAGCACATCGGCGGCGCCGAGCGAGAGGGCCTTCATCGCCGCCTTGGACCCCTTGGTCGTCAGCGAGCTGAGCATGAGCACATTGGCCGGATTCGAACGCATGATGCGCTCGAGCGCGGTGAGACCATCCATCTCGGGCATCTCGATGTCCATCGTGATGACATCGGGCCTGAGTCGCTCGTTGAGCTCGATGGCATCCTTGCCGTTGCGTCCCACGCCGATCACCTCGATGCCACCATCGCTGGTGAGCATCGATCGGATCGCGTTTCGCATGAACGCGGAATCATCAACGATCAGGACACGGATCACGATGCGCTCCTCTGGTCGCTGTGGAACTCCCTGCTCAGGCCGCAGCCTTGCAACGCTCAACCGTCTCGCGGATCCGCTCGCCGAGCAGCTCCGGCGTGAACGGCTTGATGACGTAGTTGTTCACGCCGGCCTTGATCGCCGAGATCACGCGCGTCTTCTCGGCTTCGGTGGTCACCATCACCACCAGTGCCTTTCCGCCCGAAGCCCGGTACTTGGTGACGAACGTGAGTCCGTCCATGTTGGGCATGTTCCAGTCCAGGAGAATCAGATCAGGCAGCACCGCGCCGACCTTGGTGATCGCGTCCAGGCCATCGGTGGCCTCCACGATGTCCGTGTACCCCAGCTGCGACAGCACGCTCTTTTGCACGTTCCGCATCGTCTTTGAATCGTCGACAAGAAGAATCTTCATGGGTCATGACCTCCGGTGTTCAATGGGTTGGTTCAGGCCGCCTTGGTCGCCGCCGCGCTCGCCGCCTGCTTGATGCTCACTTCGACCTGAAACTCCCCGCAGTTGCACGTGCAGGGGATCACGACGCACACGCTCTCGCTGTTGGCACGCAGGGCGAGGTTGTTGCCCATGACCACGCTGGGGCATGAGATGCTCACCGACTTGCCGGTGAACTTGGCCTTCGCGCCGCCCGCGATCATGTTCGCCAGTTCACCCATCGCATCGACGAAGTCCGGGCTCGCCGGGTCCAGTTCGGTGCAGGCGAAGATCCCGGCGGCACGGACCGCCGCATCGAGCGGGAAGCTCAGCGCCACGGACCCCTCCACATCGCCCGACATGCCGATGATCGCCGACACGTGGCGGACCGGGCCTTCCCCCTTGTTGACATACGGAGTGCCGACCTCCACACGCATCTGCAGCATGGTCTCGAAGACCGACTGCACCGACGCGACAAACGGCATGATCAACGCACTGTTCATCCTGGAACTCCTTCGGGTGCTTTCCCCGCGGCTTACGCCGCGGCGCGTTCGGTGACCTTGTTCTGGCAGCGACGCATGAGTTGATTGACATCGAGAATCAGACTGACATCCCCTTCATCACGGATCGTGGCACCACTGAAGGGACCACCCTGTGTGTATTCATCATCCAGCGGACGGATCACGATCTCCTGCTGACCCACCAGCCTGTCGACCACGAGCCCTGCCTTGTGACTGCCCGTATTCACGATCACCGCGAACTTACCGTCGCTATCGGTCACGGCGCTGCCCCTGTTGAGCGCGCCCCGCAGTTCGATCAGAGGCAGCACCTCGTCTCGCAGCCGCAGCACGGCCTGTCCGCCGATCGAATGCGAGCCGTTCTCCCCGGGACGGACGATCTCGGTGATGGTCTGCAGCGGGATGCAGTAGTGATCGCCCGCCACCCCCACCACCATCGCCGGCATGATCGCCACCGTCAGCGGAATCAGAATCTCGACGCACGACCCCTTGCCGACCGTCGAGGTCACATTGATGGTTCCGCCCATCTTGTTGACGTTGGTGCGGACCACATCCATGCCTACACCACGACCCGACAGGTCCGTCACCTTCTCGGCTGTGGAGAATCCGGGTGCGAAGATGAACTGGATGATCTGATCCGTCGTCATCGTCGCCAGTTCCTCAGCGGAGACCAGCCCCTTCTCGACGGCCTTGCGACCAATCACCGCCGGATCAATGCCCTTTCCATCGTCGGTCACCTCGACACGCACGTGGCTTCCCTGGTGGTGCGCACTCACACTGATCGTGCCCGCGGCCGGCTTGCCCGCTGCACGCCGCGTCTCGGTCGCCTCGATGCCGTGATCCGCGCTGTTGCGGATCATGTGAACCAGCGGATCGGCGAGCAACTCAAGCACGCTCTTGTCAACTTCAGTGTCCTTGCCGGCAATCACCAGATCGATGTCCTTGGCCGTGGCCCTGGCGATGTCGCGGATAACCCGCGGATAGCGATCAAAGAGCTTCGCCAGCGGCTGCATCCGCGTGCGCATCACGCCCATCTGCAGTTCACTGGTCAGCCGGTCAAGCTCGCCCGATGCCGCAATCACCTCTGCCACCAGCGGGACCGACGCATCGGAGTTGCGGAGCTTGCGCCCCAGCGCACTGATGCGGTTCTTGTTGAGCACCAGCTGCCCCACCAGGCTCAGCAGCGTCTCGAGCCGGCTTACCTCAACGCGGATCGTCTGCTCGCCTGCAGCGGACTTCTCGCTGGACGGCTTGTCGCCCTTGGCTGAGACTTCCTTGTCGTGCAGGTCCGCACCGCTCTGAGCATCGGCCGCCGCGGCCACCTGCGGAACTTCACTGCTGATCACCGGAACCGGACTGCCTGCAGCCTCCTGGCCGCTTACAACGCCATCAAGGCGCAGAACAGCCAAAGGGTCGCCCGCATGAGCGCCGGCCTTGGGGTCATCCAGCTCGTTGCCCGCCGCGAGTGATGCCAGTCGCGCTTCGAGCGTTCTGGTCGGCCACGACTTCACGCACCGGGCCTCGAGCGCCTCGGCCAGCTCCGTCAGCAGAATCGTCACGCCCACCACGCGGACCAGAATTTCATTGGCACTCGCCGACCGATCCTGCAGGCTCGCCGCGGCCTTGCCGGCTGCATGCACCACCCGCGTCATGTCGGCGATCTCGAAGAACTCCAGCGTGCGGCACATCGCCTCGCACAGTTCCTCCAGCTCCCGCCCCGCGGCGGAGGTCCCCGCGGTTCGGACGCCACCGGCAATCGCCGCGATCTGTGCGGCGCTCTCCCTCAGATCCGCGATCATGAGATCCAGGATCGCTTCCTTCTGCGAAGGCAGCGACAGGGGGACAGTGCCCTCCATGGACCTGCCCGCCGTCGGCTCGGGAGCCGCGGGCTGAGCCTGCGGTGCGGAGGGTTTCACGGAGGCGGCGCCCTCGGCGATGCCGTGGAGCCGCTGGATGAGTTCGGGATCGCACGGAGTCGGCTGCTGACCGTTGCTCAGGGCACCGACCATCGTCCGCAGCACATCAACGCTCTGAAGCAGGGCATCCATCACGGACTGCGTGATGGCGATGTCGCCCTGACGCAGCCGGTTGAGCGCATCCTCTGCGGCGTGCGCGAACTGCGTCACGACTCCGAGCTGAAGAAAGCCCGCCGCACCCTTCACCGTGTGAAGAGCGCGGAAGATGCCGTTGAGCAGCTCCTTGGTCTCGTCGGGGCTGCCCCCGCGTTCGAGCGCCACCATGTCGGAGTCAAGCCGCTCCAGCAGCTCGACGGCTTCAGTAAGAAAATCCTGCAACAGACTCGGGTCAAGTTCCCACGCCATGGTCGTTCCTCGCTTCTCAGATATGGTCGATCAAGCGTTCCGGTCCTTGGTGTACGCGAAGGACTGCGGCTGGGGCATTGGCGTGAAGGCAACCGGCAGATTGCGGATTGATTCGCTGTGCCCGATGTAGAGGGTGCCGTCGTCGGCGAGCTGGTTGTGGAACATCTTGATGACCTGAAGCTTCATCGGGTCGTCGAAGTAGATCATGACGTTGCGGCAGAAGATCACGTCAAAGGTTCCGAAACGCCGGGCCGCCAGCGTGTCCTTGAGGTTCAGCCGCTCGAAGCGCACCATCGACTGGATCGTGGGATCGATCTGGCTGTAGCCGTCAACCGTCTTGAAGTAGCGATTGAGGATCATCGGCGACATCGAACGCGTCGCATAGCTGCTGTACTTGCCGCCCGCCGCCATCTCGAGCACCTTCTCGGAGATGTCCGTCCCCAGAATCTCGATGCTCCAGTCCGCCATGCGGACTCCCAGCGAGCGGTGCACCTGGATCGCCAGCGTGTACGGCTCCTCGCCGCTGCTGCACGCGGCCGACCAGATGCGCAGTCGCTTGGTGGTCTTGCGTGCCTCCAGCAGCTCCGGCAGCGTCACGGTCTCGAAGATCTGAAGCTGAGGTTCGTTGCGGAAGAAGCTCGTCTCATTGATCGTGATACGATTGAACATCTCCTGGAACTCGTCCTCGCGGTACGGGCCCGTGGTGAGATACGTCAGATACTGATCGAAGTTGTCGAGTTCGAGTTCATCCAGACGCCGGCCAAGCCGGCTCTCGAGAACGTACTTCTTGGCGGGCTGAAAGTGAATCCCCGAGCGGTCGTACACGACCTTGGCCAGTTTCGCGAACTGGTCCAGGGACATCGTCTTGGTTCCCGGTGTCGTCGGAAGCGGGCTTCCGGCTGCTGGCAAAGTCATTGAGATCTCCTGGGCGGCTGGTGGAGGAAGATGCCGCGGATCAGCCCTGCTTCGATGCACCCGACTCGAACTTGTCGTTGGCGAACAGGCGAACCAGATCCAGCAGGATCACGAGCCGGTTCTCGAGCTTCGCGACGCCGCGGATGTAGTCACGCTCGAGCGAGGTGGTCATCGCGGGAGCGGCATCGACGATCGAGTTGTCGACGCGCAGAACCTCATTCACGCGATCGACGATGAAGCCCAGGACCCGGCCCACCACTTCGACCACCACGATTCTCGAATCATCATTGCACTCGGCCTTGCTCAGCCCGAAGCGCTTGCGAAGGTCGATCACGGGGATGATCCTGCCCCGCAGATTGATCACCCCTTCCAGGCAGTCAGGGCTCTGCGGCACACGGGTGATCTGCATCATCCGGTTGATCTCCTGGACGGAGAGAATGTCGATGGCGAACTGCTCGCTGCCCACCTCGAAGGTCACCAGCTGAAGCTGGTCCGACGCGTCCTGCTGGCGTGAGCCACCAACGGCGTTCGGCGAGGTGATGCCCTGAGACGGTGATTCCTTCGTAAGTGCGCTCATTTCAGTGCTCCATTGGGTGGAAGTCCCGGTGGTATCGACCCCTTCCGCCGCGAACTCTCTCACCAATCGTTCGAATTGCCCGCCCACTCGCGTCGGACCTGTCAGAAACCGCGCAGGCAGCACGCCTTCCCCCAATCGCCCGCTCCCGGGGACTCATTCAGCCTCGCCCACTCGCACGCGTCGCATGGGGATCCAGCTTGAAGCTCGAAACAAGCCCACGCAGCGATTCCGCCTTCGCCGAAAGGTCCGCCGCGGCCTGGGCCGCCTGCTGCGCACCAACCGCCGTTTCGCTTGTCACCAAGTTGATTCCCTGAATGCTGCGGCTCACCTGCTCGCCCGCAGCACTCTGCTGTTCAGCCGCCGCGGCAATCGACCGGATCATCGATGCAACATCCTCGGCACTCGAGACAATCGCCCGCAGACTCTCCCCCGCCTTGGTCGCCCGCACCACCCCCACCTCGACCTGAGAAGTGCCCGTGTGCATCCGTGCCACCGCACCCTGCGTCTCCTGCTGAATCGCCTGAATGGACTGAGCAATCTCCTCGGTCGCCTTGGTCGTGCGATCCGCCAGTTTGCGGACCTCGTCGGCTACCACCGCGAACCCGCGGCCGTGCTCGCCCGCTCGCGCCGCCTCGATCGCCGCATTGAGCGCCAGCAGATTCGTCTGGTCCGCGATGTCATTGATGACCTTGATGATCTCGCCGATCTGCTCCCCGCGCCGGCCCAGTTCCTGCACACTCGAGGCCCCAGCAGTGACCGCTTCAGCAATCGCCCGCATTCCCTGAATGGTCTCCTCGACCACCTTGCCGCCCTCGCCCGCCGCCTTGCCGCTGTCCTGAGCTCTGCCGGCGGCGTCGACACTCTTGCGAGCCACCTCAATCACGCTGGCACTCATCTGTTCGACCGCCGCACTCATCTGCGTGATCTGGTCGGTCTGCTGCTGCATGCCCGCCGCCATCTCCTCGCTGCTGGCCGCAATCTGCGTCGACGCCGCGGCGACGTTGTTGGTGTTTCCCGAGACCTCCACCATCACATCGTGCATGCGCTCCACGAACTTGTTGAACCATCCGGCCAGCTGACCGATCTCATCGCCCGAGCGCACCGCCACCCGCTGCGTCAGGTCGCCCTCACCCTGTGCAATGTCCCGGATTCGCTCGATCAGCTCATTCACAGGACGGCCAAGCACACGGGAGAACATCCAGCCATAGACAAGCATCGCTCCGATGATCGCCGGCGCTGACCAGGCAACACCCGCCCACAGGAATCCGGCCACCTGACTGTCCACCTCGTCAAGAGGCATCCTCAGGTGATACGCCCCGTGCATGTCGCCGGGCTTCCAACCCTCCATCGCGAATCCCAGCGGATCCTTCCCGTCCTTGTCCGTGTCAAACTCGTTGCCCGGGTCACCGTGGCAGAGCATGCAGTCAGCGGTCAGACGGATCGCTCGCATGTAGTGCAGCGTGTTGGTCGCCTCATCCACCCGGCTGATCACATCCGAGCCGCCCGACTTGACCTGCGCCCCAAGGTGCTCCAGCGTGTCGGCCTCGAACGACCCCGCCGCGGGTTCATTGTCCGCGTTTCGCGCATTGAACGCCGTCAGCCTGAACTCGAGATGCTCGCTGGCCGCCGCCGACTGTGCGGCGGTCCAGCCCGCGACCACCGGAATCGTCCCGAATATGCGGCTCTGTGTATAGGGCTTGCCCGCCGCACGATCCTCCGCAAGTTCCTTGAGCAGTTCAGCCGTCGAGAAGGTCCCCTTCTGATGCAGCGATGCAGTGTGGTTCTTGGCCTGATCCGCAACTGCCGTGAACGCCGCGGCACGATCGGTCATCGCCTGCTCGGCAGCCTCTCTGAACCTGACAATGAACACCCAGTCGGTGATGCCGACCACCACTGCAATTGCCAGGAGCGTTCCGGCAATCATGCGGGCACTCAGTCTGGTCGAACGGATCCGGTTGAGCATGCGTCATTCCTCGGGTGCCACACGTTCAGGCTGCCCGATCGGGCATAGCCTGCGGATGCGCGGCGGAACTACTCATCGTCCACTCCGCCGCAGGCATGAGCTCAACCCCCCAACCCCCCAACTCCCCAACTTCCCCAGCTTCCCCGCCATCACAGATTCACGCCCCATCCCCCGAGCAAGCGATCGATGCGCACGAAAAGGGCC
>JBILUL010000247.1:0-5240 GCA_044371005.1 Phycisphaerales bacterium
CGCCGCGTTCATGGATGATCTGGCCCGAAGCGAACAGCGCGTCGCCCATCGCAAGTCGAAGATCCCGCGCCCGACCTATCCGCTGGATCTTCCAGTCAGCCTTCGTCGCGCTGAGATCGCCAAGGCCATTACAGAACATCAGGTGGTGGTCATCTGCGGCGAGACGGGTTCAGGCAAGACCACGCAGCTTCCCAAGATCTGCCTTGAGCTGGGCCGGGGCGTGCGCGGGCTCATCGGTCACACGCAGCCCCGCCGCATCGCGGCACGCACCGTCGCACAGCGCATCGCCACCGAGCTCAACTCGCGGCTTGGCGATCTGGTGGGATACAAGGTACGCTTCGGTGACAAGACCAGCCCTGACAACGCCATCAAGCTGATGACCGATGGCATTCTGCTCGCCGAGACACAGGGCGATCGGAATCTGGATGCGTACGACACGATCATCATCGACGAAGCGCACGAGCGAAGCCTCAACATCGACTTTCTGCTGGGGTATCTCAAGACACTGCTGCCGCGGCGCAAGGACCTCAAGGTCATTGTCACGTCCGCGACGATCGATCCCGAACGCTTCAGCCGACACTTCAACGATGCGCCGATCATCAGTGTGTCGGGTCGCACGTACCCAGTTGAAGTGCTCTATCGCGAACCGATGGGGTCGGATGAAGATGAACGCGACAGCGATCTGGAGCGAGCGATTCTGCACGCGGTCGATGAAGCCGCGAGCTACGGCCCCGGCGACATCCTGATGTTCTTCAGCGGCGAGCGAGAGATCCGCGAGACCGCCGAACTGCTCCACAAGCACCGTGTGCCCGGTGCGCCGCACACGCAGATTCTGCCGCTGTTTGCCAAGCTCACCGCCGAGGAGCAGCAGAAGGTCTTCGAGCCTGCCGATCCGAATCACCTGCGGCGCATCGTGCTCGCCACCAACGTCGCGGAGACCTCATTCGCTATGTGATCGACCTGGGCTACGCACGCATCAACCGCTATTCACCCAGAACCAAAGTACAGCGGCTTGAGGTGGAGGCGATCTCCCAGGCGTCCGCCGATCAGCGCAAGGGTCGCTGCGGCCGCGTCGGCTCGGGCGTGTGCATCCGGTTGTACTCGGAAGAGGACTTCAAGTCGCGGTCGGTCTACACCGATCCGGAAATCGTCCGCACGAATCTGGCGAGCGTCATCTTGCAGATGGCAGCGCTCAAGCTGGGCAAGGTGGAGGACTTCCCCTTCCTCGAGCCGCCTGATTCGCGTCTTATCCGCGACGGCTATGAAACGCTGATCGAACTGGGTGCCGTGACCGAGACCGGCGAGCTGACTGAACTGGGGCGTGATCTTGCACGCCTGCCGATTGATCCTCGCATCGGCCGCATGATTCTCGCCGCGAGCGATGAGCACTGTCTGACGGAAGTGCTCATCATCGCGTCGGCCCTCTCGGTGCAGGACCCGCGCGAACGCCCGATGGACAAGCAGGATCAGGCCGATGAAGCCCACAGCGCGTTCAAGGACCAGACCTCCGACTTCCTCTCGTGGCAGATTCTCTGGAATGCCTACCGCAATCAAAAGCGGCACATGTCCGGCAGCAAGCTGCGGCGCTGGTGCAAGGAGAAGTTCATCTCCTTCGTGCGGATGCGTGAATGGGAGGAGATGCATCACCAGCTCACCGAATTGGTCACTTCACTGGGGCATCACCAGAACGAGCGCCACGCCACGCCCGAAGCAGTGCATCGCGCCATGCTTGCGGGCCTGCTCTCAAATATTGGAACCAAGAGTGAGATCCCCGGTGAGTATCTGGGTGCACGCGGCATTCGCTTCAACATCTTCCCCGGGTCTGTCCTCTTCCGCAATGGCCCCAAATGGCTGATGGCTGCGGAACTCACACGCACGACGCGCCTCTACGCCCGCACTGTCGCATCGGTCTCGCCCGAGATCATCGAACGAGTCGGGGCGCACCTGGTGAAGAAGTCGCACTACGACCCGCACTGGGATCGCCACGCCGGACGCGTGATGTGCCTCGAACGCGCCAGCCTCTTCGGGCTCGAACTCTCCAACCGTCGTCGCACCCACTTTGGAGCCATTGATCCTGTGCAGGCCCGTCGCATGTTCATTCACCACGCGCTGGTCGAAGGTGACATGAACAACGATGCGCCCTTCCTCAAGCACAATGTCACGCTGCTTTCGAGCCTGCGTGAGCTGGAACATCGGGCCCGCCGCCACGACATCATCACCGAAACCGCGGCGAGGTTCGAGTACTTCAACGCACGAGTCCCCGAGACCGTCTTCACGGTCGCAGAGTTCGAACGCTGGCGCCGCGTGGCATGCCGCGGCGATGCGAAGTTCCTCTTCATGACGGCTCGTGACCTCACCGCGCATGGCGCAGAAGTTCCCACCATCGAGGACTTCCCCGATGAGATCACGCTGGGCGAACTGCATGTGCCGCTGGTCTATGTCCACAAGGTTGGCGACGAACAGGATGGCGTGACCGTTCGCCTTCCGGTGGAGGCGCTGGGGCAGCTCGATGTGAAACGCATCGACTGGCTGCTTCCGGGTCACCTTCGCGAGAAGGTCGAGACGATCATCCGCAACATTCCCAAGGATTTTCGCAGACTGCTGCCGGGCGCGGGTCCGCTGACCGAGAAGTTTCTGTCGGAGTCGCCTCGCTTCGGCGAAGGGGATCTGTTCGAACTGCTCGCCAAGTTCATCCTGCGTTCAACCACCGTTGAAGTAACGCCTGAACTGCTGCGCGGCTCGCCTCTGCCCGAGTATCTCAAGTTCCGCATCGAAGTGCTCGATCGCAAGGGCGAAGTGGTGTACGCGGGGCGCGATCTGGCCGCGCTGCGTGCCAAGCTCACGCCTCAGTTGCGGCAGACAGCGCTGCAGAGTTCTGATTCACGCTATCGCCGCGAGGGGATCAAGGTCTGGGATTTCGGTGATCTTCCCGAAAAGGTCGAAATGGAACGCCTGGGCGTGAAGGTCGCGGCCTTCCCCGGCCTGGTGGACAACATCTCATCGGTGGGACTGCGACTCTTTGAGTCCGCCGCGGCGTGCGATCGCTCCATGCGTTCGGGCACGCGCCGCCTCTTCATGCTCGACTGCGCCGATGACCTGCGCCGCTACAGCACGCAGGTGCACGGCCTCGAACGCATGGCGGCCTACTTCGCGCCGATGGGTTCGTCGCAGACGCTGCGTGCCTCGCTGGTGGAACTGATTGCGGACCGCGCATTCATCGCGGACCTTCCGCTGGTGCGCACCCACCGGGGGTACTTCGAACGCCGCGGCAAGGCCCTTGATCGCCTGGGCGGAGCCGTACGCGAATGCTGCGATCTTGTGTCGCAGGTGCTCCAGCTCTATCACCAGGTGCAGTTGCAACTCTCTGGCAAGGCACCCACCGAATGGGCGACCACGCTCAGCGATGTGCGTGATCAACTCGCTCACCTCTTCCCGACGTCCAGCAGCAGCGTCTTTGTCGCTGTCCCCTTCGAGCAGTTCAAGCATTACCCGCGCTATCTGCACGGTGTTCAAACGCGGCTGCGCAAACTCCCGGGCGAAGGACTGAATCGAGACAAGCGCCACATGGGCGAACTGGCTCCGATGTGGCGTGGTGCGCTCGAACTGCTCAAACGCCAGGATGAACTGGGGCTCGACCCTGCAAAGGTCGCTGAGTATCGCTGGCTCTGCGAGGAGTTCCGCGTTTCGCTCTTTGCACAGGAACTTCGCACCGCAGTTCCCGTCTCCATCAAGCGGCTCCAGGAACTCTGGATGACGGTCGTGCGTTAAGTGCTCATCGCCAGGTTCCCCCAGGAGGGGCAGCCGCTCGATGCTCGCCAGCACACTACTCTGTGGGCCTCAAGGATGATTCAGGTTCTGTTGATTCTGCTCTTCGCGGCGATGCATCTGGCCCCAGACATCGATCCGTGGCTCCCTGTCCATCCAAGCCCGCTTGCATCGCTCCTGCTCTGGCTCGTGCCGTTGAGCATCGCGGTGTTCGCTCATGGAATGCTCGCACGCAGCGCGGGTGCGGCGATGGACAAGCACGGCCAGACCCGTGCCTTCGTGATCGCGGAGCTCTTCGCATCGCGAGTCCGCGTGGCCGGGCTCTTCTGGTACCTGACCATCATGCTCGGCGCAGGCTGGGTGATGCACGCTCAGTCGTTTGGCGCCGGTCTGGTCATCGTCGATGTGCTGCTGGTCATCGGACCGCCCGTTGCCTTTCTTGGTGCACTCTGGTGGAACATGTATCCGCTCGAGGCGCGACTGCGCGAAGCGCTGCTCTACCGGCAGATCGACTCGGGCGCCCCGGTCTATGAGATTCCCACACGCTGGCAGTTCGTCTGGGGCCAGATCAAGCATCACGTACTGCTCATCCTCATGCCCGTGCTGCTCATCAGCACCTGGGATGGTCTGCTCGATCTGATCCTCGAACACAGAGCTGATCAGTGGCCCTGGTTTGTCGCCATCGAACCACTCCTGCGCTGGTGCGGCATCGTGGGCGCACTCATCGCCGCCCCCAGTCTCCTCAAGTGGCTCTGGAGCACCGTCCTGCTGCAGAGCGGACCATTGGTGACGACGTTCGCCGCGATGTGCGAGTGCTACAGCGTTCGAATCCGCGGCCCCTACATCTGGCGCACCCACGGCGCCATGGTCAACGGCGCGGTGCTCGGCGCCTTCTGGCCGATGCGCTACCTGCTCCTCACCGATGCGCTCGTCGAACAACTCGATTCCATCCAGGTCGAGGGTGTTCTCGCCCATGAAGTGGCACACGTCAAGATGCGGCACATGGCCTGGCTGCTCGTCAGCGTCATCGCGTCCGTTCTGCTCACCGGCTGGCTCTGCTCCTTCGCTGCACTGGCCTGGGGCCTTGATTCACAGAGCCAGTCCGTCGGCGTGCTCGCCAGCCTCGTGAGCCTCGCCGCCGCGGTCCTGGTCTTCGGAGCCGTCAGCCGCAGATTCGAATGGCAGGCCGATGCCTTCGCTGTCCGCCATCTCTCTCAGGTACGAGCCTCCGACACCATCACGCCTCTGGCCTCACACGCCATGGAATCGGCACTCGCTCGCGTCGCTCACCTCAACGGAGTCGCCGTCCACGCCTTTTCATGGCGACACGGCTCGATCCTCACACGCCAGAACCGCCTGCGCGATCTCATCGGAACTCCGGGTAGCCGCCTGCCCATCGATCGCACTGTGCGACGCATCAAGCTGCTCAGCATGGTCATCTGCCTTCTGGGCGGCGCGCCATTGCTGTGGGAGTG
>JBILUL010000248.1:0-5220 GCA_044371005.1 Phycisphaerales bacterium
TGGAGTGCTGAGTTCCCAAGTTCCTGAGTTCCTAAGTGCGCCAGCGTGCGGTCGAACAAGCCTTGCGAGATGCACGGGGTACACCCTCCTGCGCACTTCGGAACTTTGGAACTTTGGAACTTCGGAACTTCCTCCCCCCAGCCGCCCCAGACCGCACACTCCTCCCAGACTGCCCATGGGCCGCATCCGCCACGGGCAAGCCGTGCACGCCGAGAACCGATGAAGAGCGATACACCGTTGGCGCATTGTCGCCATCGGCGAGGAGCTATTCATGGACCTGATCGCCATTCTCAAAGCAGCGTACGAAGCAGGCGCCTCCGATATTCACCTGGTTGCGGGTCAGCCGCCGGTGATGCGTGTGCATCAGGTCATCACGGCGATGGATTTCCCCGTGATCACCCGCGAAACCTGCCGCGGCTTTGTCGAGACCATGGCTTCGCCAGAGGCTCTCGCCAACTTCGATCGCGTCAAGGACTCGGACTTCTCCTTTGCCGTCGATGGCCTGGCCCGCTACCGCGTCAATGCCCACATGCAGGGTGGGCGCGTCGGCATCGCCATGCGTGCCATCAAGAGCAAGGTTCCCCCGCTCGCGGCATTGAACCTCCCTGAGGTCATTCAGCGACTCACGTACCTCCCCCGCGGCCTGGTGCTGGTCACCGGCGACACGGGTTCGGGCAAGTCAACGACCCTCGCGGCGATGATCGACGCGATGAACCAGCGCTACAAGAAGCACATCCTCACGCTCGAGGATCCCGTCGAATACCGCTTCGAGAGCAAGGAGTGCCTCATCGAGCAGCGTGAACTGGGTCAGGACATGCCCAGCTTCGCTTCAGGCCTCAAGCATGCGCTGCGTCAGGACCCCGACATCATCCTGGTGGGCGAAATGCGAGACCTTGAGACGACCGCACTGGCGATTTCCGCCGCGGAAACGGGCCACCTGGTCCTTTCGACGCTGCACACGGTGAATGCGAGCCAGACGGTGGAGCGCATCATCGATATGTATCCGGGCGGTCAGCAGAATCAGATCCGTTCGATGCTCTCGTGTACGCTGCAGGCGGTGATGAGCCAGACGCTCTTTGCCCGCATCGATCGTCCGGGCATGATCCCGGCGGTGGAAGTGCTGCTGTGCACGCCCGCGGTGCGCAACCTGATCCGCGAGAATCGCACCTTCGAAATCCCCAACGTCATCGAGACCAACCGCCAGCTTGGCATGTGCTCGCTGGACAGCTCGATCATGGAACTCTACTTCAACGGGTACATCAGCAAGGAAGATGCGATCGCGCAGGCCGCGTACCCCGACAAGCTCTCGCTCCAGATCGCCGCCTGATTCAGCAGGCTCCCTGCACGGGAGCCTGTTTCCACCGGGAAGAGAACACCCCATGCCCAGTTATCGTTACACCGTCAGGACCACCGCAGGTCAGGTACAGACCGGCAACATCGCCGCGGAAAGCGTCGCCGCGGCGGCGTCGGTCCTGCGCGGGCAGGGTTCGCACGTGATGTCGATCTCGTCGACTGGCACGGGTGCCAACGGCAAGGGTCTTCTGGAGAAGTTCAGGGAACTCAACGCGGGCACGCCGACCCAGAAGCACGTGCTCGACTTCACGACGCAGCTGGCGGTCATGATCCGCGCAGGCATCAACCTGCGTGCCGCCCTCGAAGGCATCGCCGATCAGACACAGCACTCGGGGTTCAAGCGCGTGCTCGACCAGCTGCGCTCGGATGTGGAGAGCGGTCAGCCCTTCTCCGCCGCGTTGGCCAAGCACCCCAAGCTCTTCAATCCCCTCTATCTCAACATGGTGAAGGCCAGCGAGATGTCGGGCGGCTTCTCGCGGATGCTCGACCGCATCGCGGGCTACATCGCCCAGCAGATCGAGACGCGCAAGATGGTCGTCGGTGCCGCGATCTATCCGGCCATCATCGGTACGCTTGCCGTGGGCGTCACGGTCTTCCTGCTCACGTTCGTGCTCCCCAAGTTCGCCAGCGTGTTCGAAGGCAAGGAACAGGTCCTGCCCTGGGCCACCAAGTTCCTCATGGGACTTTCGGCCTTCATGGTGAAGAGCTGGTATCTGCTCGTGCTCGGTGCCGCGAGCATTGGTGGCGGCATCTTCGCCTTCACCCGCACCGAGCTTGGCAGCTTCTGGGTCGACAAGCTCAAGCTGACCATCCCGATCGTCAAGACGATGTTCCGCTCGCTCTACATCAGCCGCAGTCTCCAGACGATGGGCCAGCTGATCAACGCGGGCGTGCCCATGCTCGACACGCTGAGCATCACGGGCGACATCTCCGGCAACATCATCTTCCGCGGCATGTGGAAGAAGGTCCACACCTCGGTGAAGCAGGGTAACAAGATTGCCCGCCCGCTCATCAAGGAGAACATCCTCCCCACCGCCGTCACGCAGATGATCTCGGCGGGTGAGGAATCCGGCAAGCTGGGCGAAGTGCTCGATGAGATCTCGACCTTCTACGCCAAGCAGCTCAAGGACAACATCAAGGCCGTCACCGGCATGATCGAGCCCATCATGATCCTGGCCATGGGTACCGTCGTCGGCTTCATCGCCATGGCGATCATCCTCCCCATCTTCAAGATGAGCCAGATCGTCAAGTAAGCGCCAACTCTGGTTACTGACAGCCCACGCATCCGCACTCTCAGCGTCTGGACGGTCCCTCCGCGCTCACTACAGCCACGCCGCGGTGTCCGAGCTCCACACTGGCAAGCACGACGAATCCCGCGGCTCGCATCCGGAACATTCTGATGGGCACACTCGACACGGCGCGCCAAATCCGCGTTCGGAGCTCCTCCCACCGCCTGCCATCTTCAAGCAAGCTGGCAGCACCATCTCCATTGAGACGCTGCGGCACCCTTGCCGCGTCATTTGCTGCACCAGGCACAGACAAGTGGCTCATCTACAGCAACTTATAGCAGCTGCCCAGGGGTTGCCATGTTGCATGAGCATCCTGAAAACGACGGCTGTACCATGCCGCGATTCACTCGATGCGGCACAGGCTACAGTTTCTCCCGTGTTTCCGGGTTGAATTCAGGCTTTGAGCACGAGGAGGACAGACGATGCGCAGTTTCCTTATCACGTGGGTCGCGGGCATGGCGGTTGGCACAGCGTGCGCGGCAACGACCGATGGCCGCCAGATCCCGACCGATTTCGCTGGACAACTTATCGCAGCCCAGTCCATCGGCACTGCATTCGGCAACGACACCAATCCATCGCAGTCGCTGGGCGGGGGTTCAGAACTCAACGCCATGTATGTCAACCCCGACATTGCCAGCGGTCGCCTTCGCCTGGGCATCACCGGCAACCTTGAGGACATTGACAACGACATCAATGGCAACGGCATCATCATCTACCTGGATACTCGTTCCGGCGGAGAGAACATCCTCGATTCCAACGGCGGATTCAGCAACACCGGCGCCCGATACGTTCCTGCCATGGAAGGCACACGCTTTGATGCTGGGTTCGCTCCTGACATGGCCATCGTCGTCAACTCGGCTGGTGCCGGCTTCGGCGAGTACTTCGTCGACACGATCGATTTTGCATCCAACACTCGCAGCTACCGAGGCCGCGGCGTTCTTGGCGGCGGCACCGGCTCCCTCACCGGCGGCCTGAACACCTCCAACTGGCTCATCGCCTTCGACAACAGCAATACCGCCGGCGTCGGAGCCTTTGTTCCGGGCGCAGCCGATGGCCTTGCCTTGACTGCAACCAGTGGGCTTGAACTGGACCTTGCCGCGGCTGACCTGGGCCTTGCCACGGGCTGGACGCTGGGCATTCAGATCATGATCTCCGGCGGCAACTTCCCGTCCTACCTCTCCAATCAGAATCTCCCGTCGCTCCCGATCGGCACCAATAACCTCGCCCAGGCTCCAGTCGACTACCGGAGCTTTGCAGGCGATCAGTTCAGCCGCGTGACTGTGGTCCCTGCGCCCTTCACCGGGATGCTGGGTCTTGCTGCGGCCATGGGATTTGCGGCCCGCCGTCGCCGCGGCACTGGTGATGCCGCGTAAGTTCTCGCCCTTTGATCCAACTCCACTTCCCCGCAGGCTTCAGCAACTTCAAGGACAAGCCAGGGGTATCCTTCCGGGCGATCCCATGCCCACGCTTTGAGGCTCCGCCCCATGCCCATCATCCTCCGCTGGCTCCTGCGCCAGGGCCCCGCCAACCCCATCGCCGTCCGACTCGTCCAGAACGCGTCGCGCCGGACCAAGCACATGTACATCCGGGCCGCCTACCTGGCGGTCTTGATCGTCGTGCTCCTGTGGGCCTTGCTGAGCTCCACGAAAGAGAGCCTCGCCTATCAGCAGCTCGCTCAGGCCGGTGCCGGCACCTTCACCCAGATCGCCTACCTCCAGATTCTGCTCATCTGCATCCTCGCCCCCGTCTTCATGGGCGGCGCAATCGCCCAGGAATCAAGCCCGCGCACCTGGGACATCCTTCTTACCACGCCACTCACCGCCAGCGAGATCGTGCTGGGCAACCTCCTGGGCCGCCTGCTCTTCATCTTCGGTCTTCTCTTCTGCTCCCTCCCCCTCTTCGCGCTCACGCAGTACTTCGGCGGCGTTCCCGGCACCGCCATCATCGCCAGCTACCTGATCGCGGCGTGCGCGGCCCTGCTCGTGGGCGCTCTTGCCATCTCACTGGCCGTCAGCCGCCTTGTCGGTAAGCGCGCCTTCTTTGCCTTCTACATCGCCATCGTCTCCTACCTGGGCGTCACCCTCGCCATCGATTACTGGCTCGTCTCCAGCAGCCAGGGCGCGGTCAACGGCACCGGCGTCACCTACATGACCGCCCTCAACCCCTTCCTGGCACTCAAAGCGCTGCTCAACCCCGCCACCTACCCGCGCGCCGCCGAGGGCAGCCAGCTTGGCTTCTTCAACCGCTGGATGCTCGAACGCCCCATCACCTCCTTCTGCGCAGGCAGCACGCTCCTCTCCATCTTCTTCATGATCGCCTCCACCTTCACGGTGCGGTCCGGTGGCCTGCAGACCCTGGGCACCGATGAAACCGGTCTGAGCTGGTTCGAACGCGTGTTCGGCTCGAGGACCCAGAAAGGCGAGAACGACAGCCGCCACCGCGCCCCGCGCCCTGTGGGCATCAACCCCATCTCCTGGCGCGAAGCCTCCTCCCGCAACAGCCAGCCCGCCAAGATCGCCGCACGCTGGAGCTTCGTGGCGCTGGGCTTCCTCTTCGCTTCCGGTCTCATCTTCTACTA
>JBILUL010000098.1:0-17935 GCA_044371005.1 Phycisphaerales bacterium
CAACTGCACCGCCGTCCAAGCCGGAGCAGTGGCCATCATCTCCCTGGTCTGCGTTGACAATCTCGTCCGCTGCACCGGCGGCGAAGCACTCAGCCCGCTCCTGCGCACGCTCGCGGCCGCGGCCCTGATTGTCGTCCTCATCGGTGCGAATATCGCCGGCGTGAAGTTCGGCGCCATGATCCAGAACCTCACCGTGGTCGCCAAGGTCTCCGTACTCGCCTGGATCGTCATCCTGGGATTCTCAAGCACCGCCGTCGCGACCCCCGCCGCGGCCGTCGAGACCCACGCCCTCAGCGGCTGGCAAGGAGTCATCGCGGCCCTCGTTCCCGCCTTCTTCTCCTACGGAGGGTGGCAACACGCCCTCTGGATCACGGGCGAAGTGAAGGACCCCACCAGAACGGTGCCCCGTGCGGTGCTGGGCGGCGTCTGCATTGTCGTCGCCGTCTACATCGCGGCGAACTGGGCCTACTTCCAGCTGCTCGGCCAGCCAGCAGTCGCCGCGAGTTCATCGCTCGCCGCCGAAAGCGTCGCACGCCACTTCCCGAACATGGGGGCGAGGTTCGTTGCCGGCGTTGTCGCCTTCTCCGCCTTCGGTGTGCTGAACGCACAGCTCCTCTCAGGCCCGCGGCTTGTCTACGGCATGGCCCGCGATGGCCGCTTCTTCAAGTCATTCGCGGCACTCCACCCGCGACTTGGTACGCCCTGGGCGGCGATCCTTCTGCTCGGACTCACTGCACTGGCACTCCTGTTTGCCGCGGGTGAATCGGCCATCGACAAGATCCTGACCGGGGTGGTCTTCATCGATTGCGTTTTCTTCATCGCCACGGGCTTTGCGATCTGGCTGTTCCATCGCCGCGGAACGCAGCGAGCTTCTCCCGCCGTCCTTGCCGCCGTCGCCCTTTTCTGCTGCGGCGAACTCCTTGTCTTTGTCGGTGCCTACCTGGTTCCCGAAACCCGTGCCGCGTCGCTCATCGGACTGGGCTGGATCATCGCCGCGACGGTGCTCTATCAGATCCGATTCCGTCAGAATTCCAACACGTCTGCTCTCGCCTAAGCGGAGATTCAACCATGCCAGCACTTCAGCCTTCAGAGTTCGTCGCCGCGTTCCGCCACGCCAAGGCCTCGGCGATTCTTCGAACAAACAACACGCAGGTGGCACGCGAGGCGATGTCCGCCGCGGTCGACGGGGGCTTTCGCATCGTCGAGTTCACGCTCACCATCCCAGGAGCCTTGTCGCTCGTGCGGGAGTTCTCTTCGCGGCCCGGCCTCATCGTGGGTACCGGTACCGTACTGACGCCTGAAGATGCCCGAGAGGCAGTCGCGGCGGGTGCGCAGTTCCTGGTCTCACCCGTCGTTGATCCTCTGGTCATTCAGGAAGCCCAGCGACTCAACGTCGCGGTCATGCCTGGATGCTCAACGCCCACGGAAATGCTCCTCGCGCATCGGCTGGGTGCTTCGTTGCAGAAGCTCTTCCCGGCCCCGGGCAACGGGCCGCAATGGGTGCAGCAGACCGTCGGGCCGCTCCCGTTCCTGAACATCGTGCCCACAGCGGGCGTCACGCTTGAGAATGCAGCCGCGTATTTGAAGGCAGGCTCACACGCCGTCGGGTTCGTCTCATCGCTCTTTGACGCGGCAGACCTCTCAGCGGGGCGTTTCAACGTCATCGCGGACCGCGCCCGAGCCATGCTGGCAGCAATCGCCTGAACCATGACTACGCGGGTCTCGAACGAGGCGAATCACATCGAGTTGGCACGGATGCGAATGCCATCAATGACATCGCGAATCTCGGCCGCCATGCGAGAGTTGGGGAAGTCGGCGATGATGCGTTCGCCCACGCGAGAGGCTTCACGCCAGTTCTTGTCCTGAACGGCAAGCTTGAACTGGGCACCCAGGTTCTCTCGAGCCTTGCCGATGACGCCGCGTGCAAGTTCGCGCAGCGGCTCGGCCTCCGTGGGCGAGAGGTACCCATCGAGCTCCTTCACCAGGAGCATCGCCTCGTCATTGCGGCCATCCTTCGCGGCGACGAGGAAGCGACGCTCCAGTTCCTCCTTGTAGGAACGCTGAGCCTGCTCGACGCGGCCGCGAAGACCGAAGACGCGCGTTGAATCCGGGTACAGACGAAGCAGCCTCGCTGCATCAGCAAACGCCGCGTCCCATCTACGTTGCACGATGAGGCCATCCAGATACTGAATGGCCTCCGTGATCTCCTGCGCGATGGTCTCGGCCCGAGCGGCATCGATCTTCCTGCGGAACTCCTCTGCATCGGCCCGGTAGCCAAACCGCTCGGCCAGTTCCTTCACGAGCACCATCGCTGCATCCCAGTTGGCGTTGGCGATGTCTTCTTCGATGGCCTGTGTGAGGATGACTTTGTCGTTGCCGCGGCTCAGCACGCGCCGGGCATCTTCCGACAACGCGGCGTAGTCCGTGAACGCCCGCACATGCCTTGACAGTTCATCCACCCGTTCATTGAGCAATCGCTGCTGTGCGCGTGAGCCGCCCAGTGCGAAGGCAAATGCGATCGGTGCCATCGTCAGGACCAGAATCGCCCCGCCGACGCCGATCTGGTACTGTCCGTTGCGGGCGAGGTACACACTCAATCCCAGAGCCGCGGCGTACACGATGATGAGAATTGCCACGAGTGGTGCCGTCCCCGCCGCGACTGCGCTGGGGCGAATGCGCACCTGTGATTCCGATGCCTGAGTCCGCTGCTCTTTGGTCGGTGACATGTGGTCTACCCCTTGGCCTGCCATTGGCAGGAACTGGTGCCTCAAACGAACACGTCCCCGGGTTCACGACACCCCGAACCCGAGGCCCCCGCGAGCACCACCTTCAAAAGAGCATAGGCGATGTCGCGGCAGTTCCAAGCCTATGTTCTGCCCATGGCCCGACGCGTTGCGAAAGAAGGCGGTTGTGACATCTTTGAACTGGGCGAACTCCGCCTGGCACGGGTTGCCCTCGGCCCCTACCAGACCAACTGCTACGTTCTCTGGAACGGTCAGGATCGCTCCGATTGCTGGCTTATCGACGCCAGTTTTGAACCCCAGCCCATCCTCGATTTGGTGGCACGCCATGCGCTCACCCCCAAAGCGCTGATCCTGACCCATGCCCACATCGATCACATCGCGGGCGTGCGGGAGATTCGCCGCGTGCACCCCAAGGTCGACATCCTCATCCACCAACTCGAAGAAGCCTGGCTCACTGATCCCCTGCTCAACCTCAGTTCATTTACGGGGCAGGCGGTCACGAGCCCTCAGGCAACTCGCGCCCTCGCCACCGGGGAGTCGCTGGAACTTGCCGGAGCCACATGGAAGGTGCTGCACACACCCGGGCACAGCCCCGGGAGCATCACGCTCTCGTGCCCCCCACTGCTCGCCGCGATTGTTGGTGATGCGCTCTTTGCCGGCTCCATCGGCAGGACCGACTTCCCCGGATGCAGCTTTGAGCTCCTCGAACGGTCGATCCGCGAGCACCTCTATACGCTGAACCCCGAGACCACCTTTTTCCCGGGGCATGGCTCGGAATCGACCATCGGGAAGGAACGGCGCAGCAACCCCTTCGTGCACGACTGATGTCACGTACGTTTGGGGCGGAGGCCGATCAATCTGATAGTGCGTTGAGTCCCCGCTTCGATCTGGCATCGAGCCGCGGGGCAGCCTCTCTTACAGAGCGCTGGGCAACCCGAAGCAACGTCGCCACGCGCTGACCTGACCCAGGTGGATGGCCAGGTGGTTGTTCAGCAGGAAGTTCGCGGTGCCACCAATGGTATGGAACCGCTCGCGGAACCGTTCGTCGGCAGGCGGCGGCAGCAGGGCGCTGTCATCGAGCTTCTCGATCATCGCCAGGCATTTTTCGGTGGCCTTGAGGAAGTGTGAACTGACGTCGCCCAATGATGGGTACAGCGTACCGGCAACATCGTCCACGCACGGCGCACCGGCCTTGAACAGTTCAACCCACGCGGCGGGTGCATCGAGTTCGGACGTATCAAGCCCCAACGCCGCGGCAACTTTCGCCGGATACAGGGAGACGTGCCCGAATACAAACGTCGGGTGGTTCGTATCGATCACCACCGGGCCAGACACCGTTTCAAACCGGGGCTTGCGTGCCGCGAGCTTGGGATCGATGCCCACCAGCAGCTTCTCACCCACGAAGGCCGAACGACGTGCGCAGTTGACGATCGTGTTGATGCCGGTACCCAAGGTCAGATCTCCTCACCTGTTTGTGCCCATTCACGCGATGCACACGCCACTCAGACGCTGGCCATCGCGATGTACTTCTGGTAGCGGCTCTGAAGCTCCGCCGCGGTGATCGACTTGAGACGTTCCAGGCTGAATGCCTCGATGTTGTAGCTGGCCACGACAGTGCCGTGTACCAATGCGCGACGAACCGCCTCGTACGAACCCGGGTCGCCGATGTTTCCCTGGCCAGTGCGATGCCAACCGGCCTGATTCGCCAGCGCGCCCATCATGCCGCCCGCGAACGTATCGCCACAGCCGGTGGGGTCGACGACATCTTCGGTCGGGAATGCAGGCAACGCCGCCATGCCATCACGGTGGACCAGAATCGCGCCGTGCTCGCCCTTCTTGATGACCACAAAACGCGGCCCCATCTTCAGGATCTCGCGGCCCGCCGTCACCGGATTGCTCTTGCCAGTGAAGAGTTCCGCTTCGTCATAGTTGAGCACCAGACCATCGACGCGCTGCAGAAGATGCGTCAACTCGGGCTTGGCGATGTTGATCCACAGATCCATCGTGTCGGCCACCGTCAGCACCCGCTTGGGGAACTGATCGATGAAGCCAAGCTGCACCGCCGGGTGCGTGTTTGCGAGGAAGAGGTGCGTGCTGTCGCCGTATGAGGCAGGAACCTTCGGCGGGGCCTCGGCCAGAACGCCAAGCTCCGTGAAGAGCGTCTCGCGGCTGTTCATGTTCGCCAGGTACTTGCCGCCCCACGCAAACGTCTTGCTGCCCTTGCGGGTTTCAAGACCAGTCAGATCGACGGCCTTGAAGTGCTCAAGGACTGCCCGATGGTGTGGAGGAAAGTCATCGCCCACCGCCGCCACGAGCCGGACGGGGCCGTAGAGCGATGCAGCCGCGGCGAAGTAGGTGCCGCTTCCGCCGAGAATCTTGTCCGCATGACCGGACGGGGTGACGATGGTGTCGATGCCGATAGTGCCTGTGACGACGAGTGACATATCCGCGAGTATATCGCGGCATCACCGCCTGATCGACCCGGCACCCATCAACTGAGCATCACTTGCCATCAGACTTCGCAGGCGCCGTCTCTGCCGGAGTCTTGGCAGTTTCAGCCGGGGCCGCGCTCTTGGCATTGAGCAGTGCTTCGATCTTCTTCTTGAGCAGGTCGGACTCGGGCTTCACGCCGCTGTCGAAATGCTCCACCACGCGACCTTCACGATCGACCAGGTACTTATTGAAGTTCCACTTGGGCTCGCCGCCGGCAACGCCCTTCTGAGCGGCGAGCTGCTTGTAGAGGGGGTGAGCCTCTCCACCAGTGACGGGGATCTTGCTGAACATCGGGAACGTGACCTTGTAGTTCTTGCTGCAGAACTCCTTGATCTCCGATTCAGTGCCCGGCTCCTGGCTGCCAAAGTCGTTGGAGGGGATGCCAAGAACCACCAGGCCCTGGTCCTTGTAGGTCTGATGGAGCGTCTCGAGGCCAGCGTACTGGCGCGTGTAGCCGCACTTGCTGGCGACATTCACGAGCAGCAGCACCTTGCCCTTATACTGGGCCAGCGGCTGATCCTTGCCATCGATGTCCTTGAGCGTGTTGCCCAGAACGTACGGATCGGCGGGTTTGGCCTGCTCTGCAGCGTCAGGCGTCTTGTCCGGGTTTGCGGGCTTCGTCGAGTCGGCCGGCTGCCAGGGGAGGGCGGTAGCGGTGGCTACGAGAAGGCCGAAGCCCAGGAAGGTCGCGATGGATCGGCTGGCGGTCTGCATGTTCATGGTCCCTGAGTGTACGAGTATGTGGTGCACCTCGTTTCGCTTCCCGGTTGCCGGCGGATTCACCGGCAGCTGCTTCCACGCGGTCAGCCCCTCCCACTGAACCCAAGACAGGCTCCTGGAGCGAATACCATGGGGCTTGATTCTTCTCAATCGCCTGATCCGGTTCTGTGCAGTCGACCCCGCGACCCTTGACCAGTCGCTGGAGGCCGACACCAACGGATTCGGTGGCCGGCCCGCCATGGTCGGCCTCGGCACCTACTACGAACTCAAGATCGTCTGCCGCGGCGAACCAGACCCGGTGCTTCAGTATGTCGTTGATATCAAGGACATCGACGCCGCGGCACGCCAGACCATCATTCCCGCCATCTGCAAGGCCGCCTGGACCCACCCGCAGCCCCCGATCCACTCGATCCTCGCCGCGTCACTCCCCCCGCTCAACGAGGCGCTTGCGGGGCGGTTGCATTCGCTCGAACTTCGGCTCACTCCCACCTACGCCATTGAGATGAATACACAGAATCCTCGCCGCGTGCTGCTGCGTCAGCGTTTCGACTTCGCCGCGGCACACCGCCTGCACTCCCCGCAGCTCTCCGACGAGCAGAATCGCCTTCGCTACGGCAAATGCAACAACCCCAATGGACACGGTCACAACTACCAGTTTGAACCCTGTGTGGCGGTCGACGTGACGGAGTCAGGCTTTGGTGCGCTCTCGCTGGCCGACTTGGAAGCCGCGGCGAAGCAGACGATCATCGACCGGTTCGATCACACGCACCTGAACGAGGACACGGTTGAGTTCAACCCAAGCCGCGGCGGGTTGATTCCGACGGTTGAGAACATCAGCAAGGTTCTTTTCCACATGCTCGACGCCGCGTTGCGTGCACGTTGGACGGGCGCAACACTGGTCAGCATGACCGTCTGGGAGACGGACCGCACGAGTGCGACCTATCCGGGATGAATGGTGCGCGATGCTGATGAAGTTCAGCTCTTGACTGCGGCGATGATCTTCACTTCAAAGTGGATGGGCCCATCGCCGCCTTGCGGGAGGCCAGCGAGTTCCACGGTGGTCCGGCAGGGCTGGCCGGGTCCGGGCGGGAAGAACTCGGCATACACGCGGTTGTAGACGGCCCAATCGGCCTTCATGGCGGTCATGAAGACGGTGATGTCGATGATGTCGCCCCAGGTGGCTCCGGATTCTTCGAGCACGAGCCTGCAGTTCTCAAAGCAGGAGCGCATTTCCTGTTCGATGTCGTGTGAAATCTCGCGGCCGCTTGTATCCATCACCAGACCGGGAATGACCTTTGAACCGCGCTTGCGCGGGCCGACACCGGACAGAAAGAGCAAGTTCCCGGCGCGGCGTGCGTGCGGATAGGGCCCGACGGGTTCTGCCGCGCGATTGGAATGAATGATGTCGGCCACGGGGTTCCTCCAAGGTGAGGTGACAGTGTACCCAGCAGGCTTGATGCGCGGAACGGTACGAAACAGGCCAATGTGGTGGATGCGGGACGGCATGGGTCGGCGCATACCATGAAGGATCATGTCCGAGGATTCGACCATTCAGGTCAACTTCGGGAAGCCGATGCCGCTCTTCCCGCTCGATACGGTCGCGCTGCTGCCCCAGCAGGTGGTGCCGTTGCACATTTTCGAGCCGCGGTATCGGCAGATGGTGGAGCGGGCCCTCGATTCTTCCGGGCAGATCGCGATGGCGGTCTTTTCGGGTAGTTCCTGGAAGCAGCAGTATCACGGCCGCCCGAACCTGAGGAATGCGGTGTGTGTCGGCCAGATTGTGCAGCACGAGCATTTGCCCGATGGACGGTTCAACCTGTTGGTGCAGGGCATCTGCCGAGCTCGCATTATCCGCGAGATGCCGCCGGCCGAAGACCGGCTCTTCCGAACCGCGTTGCTCGAGCCGCTGGGTGTTGAGCAACATGACGCGCCGGAACTGCCGACGATCAGGACGCAGATCGAGCACATGCTCAGCAAGGGTGAGCTATCGAACATGACCGCCGCGGCTCATGTGCTTGAGTGGATCGGCAACGACGACATCCCAAGCTCGATGCTGCTCGAACTGGTGACCTTTGCGCTGATCGCTGAGCCCAGTGTGCGATATCGACTGCTGTCAGAGGGCGATGTCTCCATCCGCGCCGGAGTGATCATGGAGGAACTTGAGCACCTGGACCGCATGATTCACCTCGCCCGCCGCCAGCGCCCGCAGGATTGGCCCAAGGGGATGAGCTGGAACTGAGGCCCGCTCAGCGACGGCGCCTCGCAACCAGTGCCATGGGGATGACCAAGGCGAGCCCGCTCGATGGCGACGGCACGCGCAGTGTGAACGATGTGATGCTGTTGACCGTGGTGGTGCTGGCGTGCACCGTGCCCAGGAACACGCCACCGTTGAAAATGGTCAAGAGGTCGGCGGGCATGGCGGTGCCGGTGAGCGTGGGATCGATCGTCGATGGCAGGAGCGAAGGATTATCCTGCAACATGCCCTCGGCGTTCCCGTTGAAGTAGGCATCCAACGCATCCCAGTTGAAATTGGGCTCAACCGGCAGAAACGCCAGGTACATGAATCTGATGTCAAGGCCGGAGATCGTGCCTGCAACGCCCGAGGAGTACGCCTGGAGCGACTGACCAGCTGGAACCTGCGCGCCTGTTTCGGCCTGTTGGATGTTGTTGTTGACGATCGCGCCGATGCCGCCGTGCACTGACTGGCCATTGTTCAAGGTGATGGTGAGGCTGCGGGCCGCCGCGGCGAAGGTCGACTGAAACCCCTGCTGCACGGGTGCCGATTCACCCGGAAAGTAGACGGTGTGGGCTGTCGCAGCGTTCTCGTATTCGAACACACCTGTGAATGTGTGGGTGATGCCACCCACGTTGGTGATGCCGGTGAAGTCGTACGTGACGATCCCAGCGTGCGATGCGCTGGCTGCGGCTGCGAACAAAAGACTGGCGATGAACTGCTTCATGAACTCTCCCTTTCCAAACCGTCCTGGTGAAACTCCCGCCTGGCTTCAGCTTGATGCCTGACGATGGCAATCGGCGAGAAAACCAGGGGCACTGGCCATGAGTACCCCATCGCTGCAAGAGACACCCTGATTCATCCGCGCAGTGGCGCCTGCCGTGAGCACGAATCTCACGGCATGAATCAAGCATCCCCAATCCGCTCATGCCGCCGAGCAATGAAGGACTGCGCACAAGTATGCCTGATACACACGCCTCATGAAACCGGGGAAAGTTGACATTCCCGAAGTTCAATGCGGGGGAATCCCCGACTGATTGGCACGCCATCGTGACCAAGTTGCTTTTGTCCCTCGCGATGGGTCTTCGCAGCTGGCTCGCCAGATCCGACCGATGTGCTATTGGGTGCACAGACCTCGAGGGCCTCGCAAAGGATGACTTGGACCTTACGGCCACCGAACGACTTGTCCGACTTCCGACCACATGGAACAACTTCTGATCCAAAGCGTCAAAAATCCCATCAGGTTGCGGTTCGGTGCCGCTCCTGAAACGAATACTCTTGTACAGCCTCTTTGTCCGCCCTTCGTAGTCCGGAGTCTTCCAATGCTCGCCAACCGCCACACTCAGCCCGCTCGTTCTCGCCTTGCCAGCAAGGGATTTGCGACCGTTCTGCTCTGCACCGCGATGGCCATGGGCTCGGCTGGCTGCGAGAACGGCCTTCAGGGTGCTGGCAGCGGTGCTGCACTGGGTGCGCTCGCAGGCATGGGCCTGGGCAGCCTCAGCGGCAACATGGGCAAGGGAGCCGCGGCGGGCGCCATCATCGGCGGCCTGGGCGGCCTGATCCTGGGCGACCAGAATCGCCGCAACTCCGGCGGCTACTGATCCTGCGATTCAATCATTGAACACGTAAGCCTGGTCCTCACCGGGCTGTTGTGACACGCACGGTCGCCGCGGCGAGCGCGCGCGAAGCAAACGCTCGCGGGTGCAGGTACAGCTCCATCGTCCGCTTTCGCCAGCGATACACCCACATCCCAACGCCTCCAACCGCCACCATCGCCACTGCGCACGCGATGATCATCGGCCACATCGACGTGGGAGCCACCTCGACCGGCACCGGCGTCGTCTTCACCAGCCCCACATTCGCGATCGGTGCTTCACCAGTCTGCTCGCTCATGCCGCTTCCTCACGAATCTGCTGCGTTGATGGAGTCTCGACGGTCAGGCCCGAAGCAGCCACCGCATCGCTGCGGCGTGCTGCACTGTTGATCTTGAGCAGCGACTGACACGCCCGCGCTCTCGTGCTGGCATTGCTCCCACGAGCAGCCAGATGATCAAGCTCGCGTTCCCACGACTCCAGCGCATCAGCACAACCACGAATGACCGGTGCAAGCCGCCCTGCAAGCCAGACACCCGACAGGCGATGATCCGGCCGGGGATCAATCAGCATCGACTGCGTTTCCTTCGCCACCGTCGGATCACTGGGCGCAATCGCCGCGTGCAGGCGAATGGCACTGGCTCGCACCCGTGCCACCGATGGAGCCTGCTTGAACTCCTCGATCAACTCAGGACGAACCTCTGCCGTGTGCGTCCGCACCCGCTTGCAAAGTGCATCCAGAGCATTGGCGACAATCCGCGGCTCCACGTTCTGCTCGTGTGCATGCTCTAGCACCTGCACCAGCGCCGCGGCAGAATCCTGGTCCCTCATCCGCCCCATCGCCGAAATTGCGGAGGCACGCACGCGAGCATCGGCAGCATCATTGATGGCCAGTGCGGAGAGCACCGGCGCACACGCCGCGAGCTGTTCTTGATTCTCAATCGACGCAATCGCCTGCTTCTGCGATGACACATCAGCGCGGAGCATGCCCCGCAGCTGCAGCACACTGCTCTGAGTCTTCTGTTCAGCCGCCTTCCACTGCATCGCCATCGCTCGCACGCTTGCATGCGGTGAGCGCTTCATTGCGGCAAGTACCTGAACGGCCTCGGCGGCTTTCATCCGACCGCCGCGCTGTGCATCCAGCCATCGCATCGCGGCGCCTCGCGCCACGGCTTCATTGGCATCGAAGATGAAGTCAGGGAGGCTTCGCACCGGAGTCATGCCGCGGGCGAGCAGCCTGACGGCGGCGTTGTTCGAGCCCAGCAGTCTCTGTGCCAGCACTTCACGTACGGGTGCCTCAGCGTGGACGACCAGGCTCATCGCCGCGGCACCAACCTGGGCCGCCGCACTCAGCACCGGGATCTCCCCCACGCTTGGCAGGAGGCCCTTGGATCCGATCCGAACCGTCGGCACGCCGGGTACACCCGCATCACCCTGCACTGTGGCCTGGTGCGATTTCATGGAACGAATCACGCGGCGGCGAGCCGGGCGCACCAGCAGGTGCCAGCGGCTCAGGGCGGCATCGCGTTCCGCAGGTTCCTCAAGCCGCGTGAGCCGATCGAGCGCACTGGCTCGCAGCGATTCATTGAGCAGCAGTTCAACCGCACGGGCCCCCGCCACCGGAAGGCGTGTCAGTCGCAGAGCACCCTGAAGGGCTCCGATGATTGTCGGGTTCTCAAGACTCTGAGCCACGGATGCGGCACGAAGGCATCCCGGTGAGCCCAAGACCAGCAGACATGCTGCGGTCTGGCGCCTCACGCGAACATCATCAGCTCCATGCAATGCCGCCGCGGCAACCACGCGGCAGAGTTCCTGATGCATCGCCGAAGCCGGAACCTCTGCTGCCATTGCCACGCGACGCTCAAGCTCGGCCAACGCCCGGTGACGTACCAGCGTGTCCCCATCCTTGATTCCGTGGATGAGGTGTGAGACGAAGCGGGTGCCCGGAAGGTCGGCCGCGGCTATCGCGGCGTGTTCCCGCCGCGTCCTGCTTTCCTGGCGAGCCAGACCGAACGACTCAGTGAGAATGTCGTGTGGAACCGTCGCCAGCCCGGTCTGCAGGGGACGGGGCAGGAACCCATAGGCACCAAGCAAAGATCTCGCCGCGTTGATGCGGACCTTGTGGTGCATGGCGCTGGGTGCCACGCCCCGTACGAGTCCGATGAAACGATCGGTGAACGTCTGTTCGGGCGTGGGTGCGAGTGCCAGGTCGAGCAGGGTGCGAGCAGCGTACTGACGCGTCGCGGCGGTCTGGCTCGGATCATCCACCACTTCCGCGAGGATCGCGACACGTGCCAGAGGCGGCAATGCCGCCACAAGGCTGTCGAGCGATCCGGAGGTGGATGAAGGGCGCGTCATGCGTTGACCCATGACTTCGGCCCCCCACCAACCGATGGCACACATTGCGGGTGGGCGAGTGAGACCCAATCCCCTTGCCCGGTGCCCCTCAGGAGGTTGTTGAGCCGTGCTCCGGCACTGGAACAGGTGGCTCCACCCGGGGAGCAACCAGAGCCACTTCGGAGGCAGCATCAGGCACATTGGGGGCGCCCCGAGACATGCCAGGACGGGCCGGCTTTGGCCAGTCCGCGGCGGGGTTGCGAAGCCGCTGGCGATTGCTCACCGGGCCCTGCGGCGCTACCGTTGGCTGAACTCGTGACCGGGGCGGTATTGAGCCGCCACGCGGCGGGTTCCTGCGTGGCGACGACGGGGGCGCCTGGCAGTTGTTCGGGCCCGCCCAGCTGACGCGATGTCCCTCGAATCCGCCGGCTCCCAGCTCGCCCCTTTGCCCCTTCCCCCACCCGTGCGTTCGTCCGTGCTCTGGAGTCTTTCATGCCTAGTTCAATCACGATGTCTGCGTCCGGCCTCTCGGTTCCCAATGATCCGATCATTCCGTTCATCGAAGGCGACGGCACCGGGCCGGATATCTGGGCGGCAAGCGTTCGCGTCTTCGACGCGGCGGTGAACAAGGCCTTCGGCGGCACGAAGAAGATCCACTGGCACGAGGTCTACGCCGGTGAGAAGGCCTTCAACAAGTTCAACAACTGGCTCCCCGATGCCACGATCGACGACTTCCGCAAATATCTCGTTGGCATCAAGGGCCCGCTCACCACGCCCGTCGGCGGCGGCATCCGCTCGCTGAACGTCGCGCTGCGTCAGATGCTCGATCTGTATGTCTGCCTCCGCCCTGTCCGCTGGTTCACCGGCGTGCCCAGCCCGGTGAAGAAGCCCGGCGATGTCGACATGGTGATCTTCCGCGAGAACTGCGAAGACATCTACGCTGGCATCGAGTTCCGCGAAGGCTCGCCCGAGGTCGCCAAGTTCCTCGCTGCATTCAAGGAAGCCTTCCCCAAGGAATATTCAAAGATCCGCTTCCCCGACACCTCGGGCATCGGCTTCAAGCCGATCTCGAAGGAAGGCAGCGAGCGCCTCATCCGCGCCGCGATCGAGTACGCCCTGCGTGAGAAGCGCAAGAGCCTGAGCATCGTCCACAAGGGCAACATCATGAAGTTCACGGAAGGCGCGTTCAAGGACTGGGGCTACGCCCTGGCCCAGCGTGAGTTCCGCGATCAGTGCGTCACCGAGCGCGAGTCGTGGATCCTTGGCAACAAGGAAGCCAACGCCGACCTCACGCCCGAAGCCAACGCCAAGATGATCGACCCCGGCTACGACATGATGACCGCCACTCAGAAGGCGGGCGTCGTCGCTGAAGTGAACACTGCTCTGCAGCTGTGGGCGACGCACGGTCAGGGCAAGTGGAAGTCCAAGCTCATGATCAAGGACTCCATCGCCGACATCACGCTCCAGCAGGTCATCACCCGCGCCAAGGACTTCGATGTCATCGCGACCATGAACCTCAACGGCGACTACCTCTCCGATGCCCTCGCGGCACAGGTCGGCGGCATCGGCATCGCCCCCGGCGCGAACATCAACTACAAGACCGGCCACGCCATCTTCGAAGCCACTCACGGCACGGCCCCCAAGTACGCCAACCTCGACCAGGTCAATCCCGGGTCGGTGATTCTGTCGGGCGAGATGATGCTGCGGTACATGGGCTGGACCACCGCCGCGGACCTGATCATCAAGGGCATGGATGGCGCGATCGGCGCCAAGACCGTCACCTACGACTTCCACCGCATGATGGATGGCGCGACTAAGGTCAAGTGCTCTGAGTTCGCCGATGCCATCATCAAGCACATGGGCTGAGCCGAACCATCGGATTGAATACGAAAGGCCGCGTCACTGGACGCGGCCTTTTTCATGGACATTGGGGAATTCAACGCTGGTCCCACGCTCCAGCGTGCGAATGATCCGGGTATGAGCCAGAACGCCTACACGCTTGAATGGGCCGAGCACAGCGATGAACCCACGGATGGAATGGTCAAGGGACCTACCTGGGAGGATGTCGAAGCGATCATCACGCACCTCGATGGCTGCTCGGAAGTTTCGGGGTTCGTGGTTCTTTCACGCGCCGAGAACGACTACTTCCAGTGCGCCCTGATCGAAGAGGGCCTCATCGCCGAATACCGAACTGCCGTCGGCGATGAGCACTTCGAGCTTGCCTCCGGCACAGCGCCGCTCGATGTGGTGCTGCGGATCGCCCGGACCTGGTTCGATGACCCGGCATCAGCTGCGAATCTGGATGTCTGGACGCCCCTTGAGTTCTAAGCCTTGATCTTGAACCGGCTCACGAGCGACTGCAGGCGGGTGGCCTGATCCGAGAGGCTCGCTGCGTTGCTCGCGGCGGTGGACGCCCCCTGGTGGCTCTCTTGCGTGAGTGCCGCGATGGCCTCAAGATCCTTCATGATCGACTCACTGGCCGATGACTGTTCCTCGGCGCCCGCCGCGATCGCCGCGATCATCGATTTGAGCGCCATGGATGAACCCGTGATTCGCTCGAGGGCACCGCCCGCCTTCGAAGCCAGCTCCACTCCCGCGGCGACTTTCGATGTTCCCTGCTGGATATTGGTCACGGCACGATTGGTCTGGGCCTGCACATCGCGGATCGCCGCGGCCACTTCATCAGTGGCAGTGCTGGTACGGTCCGCCAGTTTGCGAACCTCATCGGCGACAACGGCAAAGCCGCGGCCATGTTCACCCGCACGAGCTGCTTCAATCGCGGCGTTGAGCGCGAGCAGATTGGTCTGATCGGCAATCTGGTTGATCACCGCGATGACCTTGCCGATCTCCTCGGACTTGACGCCGAGCTCCTTGACCGCAATGGCGGATTCGCCCACCTGCTTGGCAATCTCGTTGATCTCACTCACCGTGGCGCGTACAACCTGAGCCCCTTCCACCGCATTAGAACCCGCGCTCTCCGCAGCGTCCGATGCCTCTGCACCCTTGCGTGCCACTTCCGCGACGCTTTGTGCAAGTTCTCCAACCGACGCACTCACGGCCGAGGTTCTTGATTCCTGACCGCTGACGGTCTGAGAAATCTCCTCGTTGCACGCGGCGATCGCAGAAGCCGCCGACGCCACCGCGTCCGCACTCTCCCGCACGCCGTGCAATGCCTGACGCATTCCATCCAGCGAACTGTTCATGGCACGCCCCAGCTCACCGAACTCATCTGAACGCTCCATGAGTACGGTACCCGAAAGGTCACCATTTGCCATTGGACGGACAACTTTGAGCAGTTGATCCACCGGAGTCACAATGCTGCGGGCGATCATCATGCACACGAAGATGACCGTAGCACCCAGGCCAGCGGCAATCGCAGCGAGCATCTGCATCGAACTGTGAATCGTCGCATCCGCACGCTTCTCCACTTCAGGCGCATGCGCACTGACAATCGCAACGAGCTCATCAACGCCGCGGCGGTGTTCTTCGTAGACATTGGTCATCTCCGCCTTCGCCGAGGCGATCTTCGCAGCATCGCCCTCGCGAACCGCCGGCACATACTTGCTCGAACGCAGCTCAAAGAACTGGCGGGCCGCCGGTTCCACTCGCTCGTGGAGGACCGTCTTCATCTCACCATCCGTCAGCGTTGATTCCCAGTACGCGGCACGGGTCTCGAACTCCTTCTGGAGCGCATCACCCCGGGCAAACAACGCATCTCGCACCTCAGGCACCAACGGCTCGGCAAGCTGCAGCGTGATCAGATACGACTCGATCACATACGCCGGAGGGGGCAGAATGTCTGCGATCAGGTCCTTGCCAGTCACAATCTCGGTGTAGAGAGGGCCGCGCACTCCAACGGTGCGGATGGTCGAATAGCCAACAGCCCCGAATGCAATGACCCCAAGAAGAACTGTCAGGGTGAGTACCGTGAACTTTGCACGAACCGAGAGACTATCTAGCCAGCGCATCATGGCCTCCAATTTTGGTAACTCTGCGCGCCAGCACTGGCAGCCACAGGTGTTTCTGTCATCGGCTGCGCAATCTACTCAAGTTCACCACACACCTGGATCCGGAATCGCAACTGGAGCCTCGGACCAAAAAGGCAGCAGGGCTTAAGCCCCGAACAGGTGGTCGGAACTCAAGCCCCGCTGAATGCCGGACAGGACTGTCAACCAATCCAGACGGACGAATCTTACTTGCCTTCGCCGCCAGCGTTTGCACCGGGACGCACGACCACCTGAATCACATTGTCAGGCGTGTAGTACTTCGCGAAGGTCTCCTTGATCTGCTTGGCGGACACCTTCTGGTACGCCTCCGGAGCCTCTGCAATCTCATCGAGCGACATGCCCTTGAGCGTCAGGCCCTGCAGACGACCGAACCAGAACGAAGGCTCCTTCATCTGATCCTCGAAGTTCTTCGCCGTCTGCTTTCTTGCGACATCGACTTCCTCATCGGTTGGGCCAGATTCGCGGAACTTCGCGTACATCTCCGAGAGCTTCGCCGTCAACGCCGCGGCTTTGGCTGGCTCCGTCGGTGCGCCCGCCGAGAAGACACCAAAGCCCGGATACGTGGATGCCGCCCGCGACGAAGCACCGATGCTGTACACCAGCTGCGCCTCTTCACGCACTTCCTTCACCATGCGCGTGCTCAGGATCCTCGCCGCCAGATTCATCGCACGCGTGTCGTCGAGGTTCGTCTCATCACACCCATAGAAGCCCGAAAGCACGAAGGCCTGGGGCGTGGGCGAATCAACGGTCTTCTCGAACACACGCGGCCCCTTGGGCCGCTCGATCTTGCGCAGCGCTGCGAACTTCTCCGCGCTGGGTCGGTCACGCATCGGCACCGCACCAATGTACTTGGCCACTAGTGCCATCGCATCCTCACGCTTCATGTCGCCGACGATCGTCACCTCGATCGGCGACTCGGCGATGAGCTTCTCGAGCCAGGCCTGTGCCGCGGGGAGCGTCAAGGCATCAATCTGCACGGCGGTCGTCGCGTGCGTGCGGGGTTCAGACTCCGGATACGGAGCCTCACCCGCCAGACGCATGCCATACGACATCGGGTTGGTCAGCGATTCAGCAAGCCGTTCCTTCGTGTTGGTCTTGAACTGATCGAACGCGCTCTGCTCGATCTTGGGCTCGGTGAGGAGCAAGTACGCCAACTCAAGGCCGGTCTCGAGCTCAGCGGGGCTGCCACTGATGTTGAGGGAGATGCCATCACCGCCGCCGCCACCACCGCCCCCGCCGCGAGGACCACGTCCACCACCGCCGCGGCCACCACCGAAGCCGCCGCCGCCGCGGACATCGATCTTCTTGCCGGTCATCAGTTCACGCACCTGCGTCGAGCTGAGCTTCTTGGTGGATGACCGCGACCAGGCCAATTCCGCAGCACGCGTGATGCCCCGGTTCGCCCCCGTCTCCAGCAGTTCACCCCCCAGCAGGTTCACATGCACGGAAATCTCGTTCTTGCGTTCATCCATGAACTTGTGCGTGACACGCACGTTGTTGCTCAGCCAGCCCGTCCAGACATCCGTCGCCGCGTGCACCTCGCCCTGGGTCACAGTGCCCGCCGTCGGGGCCTTATCGAGGAGCTTGGTGGCCTGCGCTGCTTCCGCACGCTTCTCGGGCTTGACCTTCAGCGCGTCGGTCCCCAGCTTCACGAGTTCATCCTCGGTGGGGATCTGCGCCGTGGAGGGCAGCACTGCGACGAACGCCACGTTGCGCATCGGCGTTGAACTCAGGAAAAACTGCGACACTTCCTGCGAAGAGATCGAAGGCAGCAGTTCCTTGAGCAGCGTTAGACGCTGCGAAGCGTTC
>JBILUL010000251.1:0-5049 GCA_044371005.1 Phycisphaerales bacterium
GCTCACGAGGGCTGCGCGCGAGACCGACTCCTCACCAGGATCGAAAGGATGGTGATGTCCGCGGGCGTGATGCCTTCGAGCCGGCTGGCCTGGCCGAAGGTCGCGGGCCGGAACTTGTGCAACGCATGCTTGGCTTCGGTGCGCATGTTCGAGACGGTCATGTAGTCAAAGTCCGCGGGCAGGGCGCGATGTTCGAGTTCGCTCTGACGTCGGATCTCGGCCTTCTGACGGATGATGTACGCTTCGTAGCGGCGGTCGGCGAGCGCGGTCATCCATGGGCCGCGTTCGAATGGCAGTTCCGGCACGGCTGTACGCAGGTCTTCAAGCTCGAACACATCGGCCCGGATCTGCTTGTCGAGTGACTGCCCACCGACGATCCGACTCGCAATGGCCGCGTGCAGCTGCGACATCACCGCACGCTTGTGCTCCAGAGCGATCAGGCGAGCGGCTCCCAGCGTGGTGTTCAAGAGACCCAGTTCCTGAGCCAGCGGCGTCAGCCGGTCCGCGGCATTGTCCGCACGGAGCATCAGCCGGTGCTCGGCTCGACTGGTGAACATCCGATAGGGTTCCACGGGAGTCTTGGTCACCAGGTCGTCCATCATGACGCCGATGTATCCCTGTTCGCGCCCGATCAGCACATCGGGTTCGGAACCGCTCGCGAGCCTCGCGGCGTTGATTCCGGCGATCAGCCCCTGTGCCGCGGCTTCCTCGTATCCGCTGGTTCCGTTGATCTGTCCTGCCAGGAACAATCCACGCACGGACTTGGTCATGCCGGTGGCGAAGATCTGGTGCGGACGCACCATGTCGTATTCAACGGCGTAGCCGTAGCGGAGAATCTCGGCCTGTTCGCAGCCGGGCATGCTGCGGATGATGACATCCTGCACATCACGGGGCAGGCTGGTCGAAACGCCGTTGCAGTAGATCCAGTCGTCTTCAAGACTTTCGGGTTCGAGGAAGACGCCGTGTGAATCGCGGTCTGCGAAGCGAACGACTTTGTCTTCGATGCTCGGGCAGTAGCGGGGGCCCACGCTCTCGATCTGTCCGCTGTACATCGGGGCGCGGTGCAGATTCTCGCGGATGACCTGGTGACAGGCGAGCGTCGTCCGCGTCTGCCTGCATTCCACCTGGGTCAATACCGGAAATCGGGACATCGACGGGCAGGAGGGATCGGCCTGATCCTGCACCTGTGCATTGTCCGAGAGATCGGAGAATGGAATGGGGGACGTGTCGCCGTGCTGTGGTTCGAGATCATCCCATCGGATGGAGCCGCGGCGAAGTCGTGGGGGAGTTCCGGTCTTCAGGCGTCCAAGCTCAAATCCAAGCCGCGAGAGGGCGCCGGAGATGCCAACCGCGGCGGCTTCGCCGAATCGCCCTCCGTGCGACTGGGCTTCGCCGGTGTGCATGAGGCCGCGCATGAAGGTGCCGGTGGTGAGCACGACGGCGCGGGCCAGGAGAGTCAGGCCCTTGAGCGGTGATGCGGGGGCAAACAGACCGTCGGGGCCGAGGACCGCTTGGGAGCCCGGGCTGACGACGACGCCTCGGATGGTGTGGTCGTCATTCAGCAGGAGGTCTTCCACGCTGGCATGGATGACGGTGATGCACGGACGGGCGGCGATCATGCGCTGCGCGGCGCGTGCGTACGCGTGCTTGTCGCATTGGGCGCGGGGGCCGTGAACCGCTGCACCCTTGCTCGTGTTGAGTACGCGGAACTGAATGCCGGTGGCATCGGTGGCGAGCGCCATGAGGCCGCCCAGGGCATCGATCTCGCGGACGAGCTGGCCCTTGGCCAGGCCGCCGATTGCGGGGTTGCAGGACATGACGCCGATCTTGGAGGAGTCGAGCGTGATGAGTGCGATGCGTCCGCCGCGGCGTTCGAGCATGTTCGCCGCGGCCCACGCGGCTTCCACGCCGGCGTGGCCGCCGCCGATGGCGATGACATCGAATGTGGAATCCGGGACAGACATCTTGAGGGGTCAAGGATATTCGGGATGCCGCGCGGATGTGGCTGCGTGAGAGGCCTTTGCCTTCTGGTTGAGGGATAAAAGCGAAAGAGCCAGCCCCACGAGAAGGCTGGCCCTTTCAAATAGCACTTGAGTACGGTTCCGTCCCGTTCGCCTTGGCTGGATTAGCGGGCGTAGGGGAAGATGACCGTGTACTTCTCGTTGTTGTACGCGGGGACCTGGTTGAAGTCGCCGTTGGGGGGAGCGCCAGCGCCACCGGTGATGACCGGCAGGTAGGCGGCGTGCGAGTCCATGAAGCCCATGACGGACTTGTTGATGTCGTCATAGCCGTTCTTGACGGCGGCGCCAGCGGCCTGGTTCATGGTGATGTCGGCCCATTCATCGTTCAGCCACACCAGACGTGAGGGGGCGAAGGTGTCGGCGATCTTGAAGCGGCGCATGCCGGCTTCGAAGAGAAGACGCCAGTTGCCACGGACGCCAGAGAGAGCCGGGTCGGCCATGACCTGATCCCACCACTTGGCCTGCCACTGGTAGCTGGTGCCGACATCGTCGTAGCAGCTGAGAACCACGCCGCCCGCGGGGGTGTTGGGGCCGGGCCAGTTGCGCTGGTGGCCGATCGAGTCGCTGGGGTCCTTGAAGACCGGCATCGACAGGTTGGTACGCTCCGAGGCATTGCTCTGGGCATGCGAGGAGATGCCAGTCTTGTTCGGCTGATCGACCAGATTCGGGTACAGGTAGTAGTTGAGCGGGCGATCGTTCGCCTTGATGTCGAAGATGGGGGAGTTGGTCAGCCAGTAGACGTTGGTGGTCTTGCCCCAGCTGCTCCAGGTGCACCAGCCGCCGATGCCGGGGCTGTCGGGGGTGCGGGGATTCGGAGGACCGTAGTGGCCGTCCCACATCGGCATCATGGGCATCTGGCCCGCGTTGTCGCTCTGATAGACAGCGCCAGCCTGAGCGATTGAGCGGATGTTGCTCAGAGAGATCGTCTGACGGGCAGACTTGCGCGACTTGCCCAGCGTCGGCAGCAGAAGCCCGATCAGCACCGCGATGATCGCAATCACGACCAAGAGTTCGATCAGCGTGAACGCGCGCACGCCGCCAGCACGACGGATATTCCGACCAACCATGATAACCCCTTTCATTCGGGCCCCACGAGTACAAACCAGATGGATCGAAGAATCGATCCCGGGGAGTCCTTCCATCACCGCAGAGTTGCGGTCCCTGATTATCGCCCATCCCGGGAACGGACGCAAGCCCAAACTAACGGATATTTATCAGATTCGCTCAAGTGCGAACGCAATCCGAACGGATTCGACCCTCGACTTTCAACCAGTCTTCTTCGGTTCCGGACGCGGCATGGTTGATGGATTGACGCAGAACCGCGCGCTAAGTCCAGTCTGTTCACCCCGAATCCCATCACGCTCCAGCAGGAAATCACTCAAAATGCCGTCTGGCACAACGCAGCCCTCCGCGTCGGCAGCCGCAGATCATCCGCCGAGCCCCGAAGTTTTCCTTGGGGCGCTGCGGCGATGTCTACCGCACAAGCCACTTGCCACCGACCTCCCACTTGCTCGCATCGCGCAGGTCACGACCGACCAGACACATGCTCTGTTCCCGTCTCGCACCCAAACGTCGGGGCCAGCCGCTCCGAGACTCGCCGCGGCATGGTTGTCTTGCAGGCACTCCTACGCTCCGCGAGATGGAGATGCCGCCTCGACATGCTGCGCAAGGGAACGCAAGCCGCGGCGATGCGGCGGAGGCCCAGCGATCTGATTCTTCCATCGCACCGCCCATCACACAAGTCCACCGGACGGCTGAGGGACGGCCGGATTTCATGGTGTCTCGCAATGCAACGCGCGGCTGTTTTCCCCGAGTGATCGCGATCCCCATCATCGCCCTCCTGGGAACCATCTTCGCAGGATGTCTGCTTCCGCAGCACTTCGTGTTCGATTACCCGTGGGTCTCAGAGCTTGGGGGCTTGATGCCCATTCTCTGGATGATGGCATGGCCGATGTACTTCTGGTTCGTCGAACGCCACGGCCGTGCCTGTCTCGACCAGCCACTTTCACGCTCGAGCCTGGCCGCGTTCGCGAGACTGCTCCGAAGCGATGCACGCAGTCTCGCTGGTTCCGTGGCGGTGGGCATCGTCATCCTCATGCCGCTCATCCTGCCAAGGGCACTGCGAATCGCCGATGCCACGGTGGCCCCTGGTCTTGCACGCCAATGGGCCCAGCGCCCAGACGCTGCTGCCATTGAGCACTGGGGCCTCGTCGCGTGGTATTGCTTCGGCGCGTTCTTGCTCGTTTCCAGGCTTCTCTTGCGTCACCGATTCTCCCCTGCGAAAAAATGAGGCGTCCCGATCCCGACCCGCACGCGGGTCAGGTCATCGGCCTGCACCTTCGCCAGCAGCGCAGCGCATTCACACGCGCAATCATCGACTCTCAATGAACGACACTCTCGCGATTGCTGGCGGAGCGAAACGCGGAAAATTGCCCGTTCACGCAGAGGGTTGTGCCTGCTATGACTTCAGAGTGAACGCTCAGCAGCACGAGCGCTGCGCCGAATGCCCAGAACCTTTGGGCACGATTGAAATGCAGCGGCGAGCCCCGAATCAGGCCAAGGGAGCCAAACGTGAAGAACATCATGGTGTGTGTCGTGACCGCGGCCTGGCTGGCGAGGGCTGCCAGTGCGCAGGGCATTTCCCGTCTTGATCTTGAGTGCAGTCTGGATGGAGTGATGTGGTCTCATCATGTCGTCGTCGATGGTTCCGTGGCCGGCGGCACCGATGTGCTGCTTCGTGCGAGAATCTCCTGGATCAGTCCAACGCCGGCGTACGGGTTCGGCAGTCTGACTTTTCAGCCCGTCATCGGCAATGGACGCCCGGGAATCGATCTGATCAACCCCTTCGTCGACCGCGGCAGCAACACCACCGGTGGCGGTGTTGACCTGGATGATTCGCCGCTTGATGGGCCATTTGGCCGCGTTCGGCCCTTTGCGGCCGTCGCACCCTCTGGCACCACGTACTTCACCCCGCATGTTCATGAAGCGGGCAGTGGAGGTGCGCCTCTCGGGTCGTACCTTCGGATCG
>JBILUL010000099.1:0-17583 GCA_044371005.1 Phycisphaerales bacterium
AAGGACCTTGAGAAGAATGCCGACGGCTCGGTCGACCTGTACTTCGGGCCCGCCAAGCCCACGGGAGCGAACAGGAACTGGGTCAAGACCATCCCAGGCAGAGGCTGGTTCCCGTACTTCCGCTTCTACGGCCCGCTCGAGGCCTACTTCGACAAGTCGTGGCAGTTGAACGACATCGAACTGGTGAAGTGAACAGGACAATTCAGAGTTGAAAGAGCCACGACCATGAACACAGCATCAATCCTCGCCTTCGCACTCGTCTGCACCGCGGGCCTCGCGAACGCTCAGGCGCAGACGTCCCGCTTTGACGATCTGGCCAATGCGCCGTTCAAGGAGAACCGCCCCACGAAGCAGACCACGCAGATCCTGCAGGATGAACTCTTGTTTCAGCGGGCGACACAGGCCTATCTCTGGGCGTTGCCGCTCATCAACACGCTGGGCATGCAGGTCGGCTCCGAGAGGGTTTTCGGCAAGGGCTACAACGTGCTGCCGATCTTCAAGAACCGGCTCGATGCCAAGACCCTGATTACGACGCCCAACTCCGATGTCATCTACGCGCTCAGCTACTTGGACCTGGGCAAGGATGGACCGCTGGTGTTCGAAGCCCCGCCGGGATTGCAGGGCATCCTGCTCGATTTCTGGCAACGGCCCATCCCTGTGGATGGCGGCAAGTTTGCCGGCGATGTCGGACTGCCCGGACCTGATGCCGGCAAGGGCGGCAAGATGCTCATCCTCCCGCCAGGATACAAGGGCGAAGTGCCCGAGGGGCACTTTGTCTACCGCTCGGGGACCAACAACGTCTTCGTCTTCCTGCGCTCGTTCTATCAGGATCCAAAGGTTCTGGGGCCAGCCGTTGCGCTGATGGAACAGACGAAGATCTATCCGCTCAACGGGCAGGCAACCGCGAAGTCAATGGTGTTCCCCAACGCCTCCGGAGTCCCGGTCGACATGCTGCCTGTCAGCGATGGCAGCGTCTTTGACCACCTCAAGATGCTCGTGGACAGCGAGGGGAGCAACCTTGCCAGCAGCGATGGCCTGGGCATGCTCGCCTCCATTGGCATCGTCAGGGGCCAGCCGTTCAACCCCGATGCGCACACCCGCGAGATCCTCGACCGCGCTGCCACGACGGCGTACAAGATGAGCCGCGTCATCGGCTTCAAGGAAGAGGTCAGCGGGCGCTCGCTGCGCATCTACCCAGACCGTCGCTGGATCAATCCGATGGCGGATGCAACCCCCGAAAACGTGGGCGGGCCGCTCGACCTCAACTGGTGCCGGACCGTCGAGGGGTACCTCGACCTCGACATGCGCATCTGGTTCTTCACCGATTACTACTCGGTGAGCCCGGGGATGCTGTCGCAGACGCCCGGCAAGGGCGCCAAGTACATGATCGGTTTCACCGACAGCACCGGCACGCCCCTTTCCGGAGGCAGCAACTATCGCGTCAATCTTCCCGCGAGCATTCCGGCGGGCAATTTCTGGTCCATGACGCTCTACGAAGCGGAAAACGCTTCGGGTCTGGCCAACGGCCAGCCGTTCCCCTCGCTCGGTTCACGCGACCAGCCGGTGCAGAACGCCGACGGCAGCACCGACATCTACTTCGGCCCCAGCGCACCGGCGGGCAAGGAAGGCAACTGGCAAGCCACCGTGCCCGGCAAGGGGTACTTTGCCATCCTTCGGCTCTACGGCCCCACCCAGGCCGCGATTGACAAGAGCTGGAAGCCCGGCGATATCGAGTTGCTGAAGTGATCGATTGGCGCTTTGTGCGTCGCTCCTGCTCGACCACACAATCCGTTTCCAGTGTGGCTGACCACGCTGTCAGGAGGTTACGGTCTGTCGATCCTGGACGCCAGGACCACGCCCTCAGACGCGAGCGGAAGCGGTGCGGGTTCACCGCTGGCTGCTCCCAGCGTGCTCTACGGCGTCACGGTGACGAGTCCGGTCTGCGGTTCGACCGATACCGTGTACGCGCCGCTATTGATCGATACCGATGAAGCGGACGTGAGCAGTGCGCCGCTCAAGTTCTGTGGGCGACCGAGCCAGTCGAATCCGAGATGGGTGCTGGCAACGCCGCCGATGCTCGCCGATGACAGATGGACGTCAGTGAACTCGCCGGACATGAAGCGCTGCACGAAGGGCTGACCAGTGGCCGGGTCGTTGATCGTCAGAGCGTTCGCCAGACCGGGTGTCGCCACCGACTCGGCCAGGATCGAATAGCTCTCGTTCGTAGTGCTGAACACAACCCACACGCTCACACCCCGCGCCGCGGCTTGCTGCCGCGCGAAGGTGAGATCCCGGGCCAACTGCCGGGCCGCAGTTGCCGCCCGCGTCGAGGGCAGATTCCCGAGCGCCGGGATCGCCACCGCCGCCATGATCGAGATGAGGACCATCACCGCGATCAGTTCAACCAGCGAAAACGCCCGCCGGGTGGCTGCAGGGTGAACGTTGTTGGATTCGCAGTGGTAACCCATACGTGCGTTCGTCCCATACCTTGATGATTTGGCGTCCAACTCGCATGGCCGCGCCGTCGATCGAATTGCCATCGGATATCGGCACTTTTCAGGGTGGATGTTCAGGCAACGGACCCGGCGTTGACGACATTCAGTCGACGGCCGTGTGTGTCGATTCTCGGACGGCGCGGTCGGACGACCTATCGCGTACGCACACGACTGCAGCCTGTTCCGGATGATCCGGTCAGGCTCGGCATGTCATGACTCCTCTGATACCGGTCCATCGCCACGGCCGCTTTGCGGTGAGCCCAAACGCCCTGAAACGGTGATGACCTCATTCATATCTGCGCCGTCTGAGCGTACTGAGCGAGGCCGGTTGGAAAGGTGGCCGAAGAAAGATGCCATGCGGCTGGGATCATGCTCGCCCGCAACCGAACATCGAGTATGCGGCGTGGGCAACACGCCACGTACGGAGGTGCTTGATGAACCGTAGCCCAAACCATGCAATCCCCGGATCAGGATCGTCGTACGGGAGCGGTGCGTCCGGCTCTGCCGTCACTGACACCTTGACAAGCACCACGCCGGGCCCTCAACACAAGAAGCCGCGCGCGGGTCGTCACGCGACCCGTTTGGCTTCCGCTGCGGGACCGATGGTTCTCGCCGCGGCGGCCCTGGTGGCCATCGCGGGTTCGGCGAATGCTGGGATTGTGAACCGTGCCGCTACTGGCTCGAACTGCGGAACGCTGCAAGGGAGCACGCCGACCACAATCACGTACTTCGGCTACACCGATGGATCCTGGGCTGGCAACCTGCGCCGCTTCAGCATCGGTGTCTACCTCGCGAGCCCAGCCGGTCAGCCGGCGGCTGCATACGCAACTCCCGTATCGCTCATCGAATACTCGACGAACGCGGGCTCGAGCTGGACGACCTACAACATGGGAAGTACGAACACGCTGCTCGATTCAAGCTACGGCTTGGGTGCGCTGCCGATGGGTCCAAACGTGAACTTCAGTTCCCCGGGCTTGTCCCCCGTCGGGGTGGGCAACTTTCGCGTGCGAGTCACGCTAGCCGCCAACCCCGCGCAACTGATCGATGGACGCCGGGTACTTACGGTGCTCAGCTACGAGACGTCCTCGGGTGGCGGCAAGAACACTCGCTCGTCGCTGGTGGACACCACCTCAGTGGCCCCCGCCTCGGTCACCTACGACGTGGCCACCGAGTTCAACAATACCCAAGGCGGCACCACGGGCGTCTGGCACTACGGTCAGACCGATCCTCAGCCTTCAAATGTTGCCTTCTCCGGCACCGGCGGCACCTTCATCCTCGGCTCTTTGAGCGGTGCCCGTTTCGTCGGCAACTCGGGCGGCTTTCCGGTAGTCAGCGGCACGTTCATGCATCCGGCCGGCCTCTTCAACGGAAAAATGGCCACCCTGCGCTTCAGGGCTCTGGCAGAGGGCACGTACAAAGCGACGTTCAGAGCCAGACTCACCGACATTGGCAATAACCCTTACGTCGTGAGTGGGTTCCCGGACTTCCGCCGAGACGGCGTGCGGATGTGGCTGAACAACGCTTCTCGCGATCTGCAGACGTGGGACCAGGCGTCGGCGCCGCAGTCGTTTCAGTTTCAGACCCTGACCAAGACGTTTACTCTGGCTCAGGACGCCACCATCGACTTCTCCATCGATCCCAACGGCGCTCGCGGGTTCGCATTCGGGGCGCAGCGATCCTACTTGGGCTACCACATCTACGACTCCACCTCATACACAGCGACAGTGGAGTTTGTGCCGACCGCCACGAAACCCAGGATCACATCGTGGCAGGCTGTGCAACCCACTCCGTGATCGCCTGGCGGTTTCCGCCCCTTCAACCGTTCGCCCCCCGGTATTGGGTGCGTCCTGATTCTGGATTTTGGTTCGCATCGGGGCTTCAGCCGCTGCAGCACGAGTTCAAGTCCAGATGCGCGATTGGGGCGGCTTCGCCATGCGAGCGGACGTACCGGCGGGGCCGGATTCGGTGCTTCACCCCGACGGCATCGGTGAGCGACCAGGAGAGGATCTGCCGCGATGAACGATGGCACGCCGTGAACGGTCTTTTACTGGGGGCCGGTCGTTCGGTCTTGGCTGATCGGTATCAGCACAGGCGGAAAGAGTACACTGGGTGGGCACAGCATTTGGAGTGCGGGGCACGGCCGCCCGGGAGCGGCTCCTGCAGTCCTGCCGGGCAAAACGCCGCCACTGGGGACTGGCCAATCGGCAGTTTTTCTACCTGAAGATCACCAACGCTGATCGCATGGACGATCCACAGCGACCGATGCTCCTGAGCGTCGTGTTGGAGCCGCTCGTGTCCTTGCGTACCGTGACGCGGGCGATGCCGATGGTCGGATCAGACGCATCTGAGTTGTCGTTCGAGATTGATCCGATCGTACCGTCCCCATCCTCATCGGAGTTGTTCATGAGTTCCCGCGTTGCCATGTTCACGCCGGCTTCCAACGCGTAGAACGCCCGCATGGTCTCGGACCTCCGCGTCGTCAGGTCGTGATCCCTCGCGCCGGCGGTGACCAGGCCGACGGTAATGAACGCCAGCACACACAACGCGACGACCGCCGCCACGAGGACTGTGCCGCGTCGGGAGGCAAGGCCGCGCGGTGTGTCCAACTTGGGACGACTCATGCTGAGGCTCCGTTCATCATGCAGCGCAGAAATACGCGGGTGCGAAGCGTTTCGCTCACGCCGTTGCGGCTCAGGGTAAACGTCAGCTCGATCCGCCGCACCGGGTCGCATGCGTTGCCGCTCAGAGAGACGGCCATCGCGGCACTGTTCTGATCGAACGCCCGCACCTGAAAGTTTGACACGTTACCCAAGAGTGTCGTGGTCACCCCGGTGACCGTCAGTTGGAGATTCGTTCCCGAGAGCGCGAAGCCCTGATTGCCGTCCCAGGTGATCGAGTCGGTCGTGATCGTCGCGATCGACGGCTCGGCGGGGGTGACCGATGCCCGCAGGGGGATGTCGCGAATACTCGTGACCAGACGCTCAAGAGCCGCGGATCCATCATTGATAAGTTCGGCCCTTGTGGCCGCGGCGGTATAGCCGCTGGTGACATTTCCCAGGAGGCTCGCGCTGGTCACGGCCAGCACGGCCACGATCACGATGGACGCGATGACCTCAACCAGCGTGAATGCAGGGTGCTTCGAAAGCCTGCCTCGTCGCGGCACTGACCTCATGGTGTGTAGTCCGTGATGACCGTGGACACCGCGAAGGACAGCGGCGCGGCGATTGGATTGGGAAAGGTGACCGTGACAATCACGGTCTTGTAGCCGGTGCTCGCCCCGACCAGAGTTGGACCCGTTTCGGTGATGCTCGTGGTCCGCGAGTACCCCGTGAACCCGGTGATGCTGGTTTCCGCCGGGTAGTTCGCATTCGTCACATAGGCATAGCCGCGAGTCAAACTGTGCCAGTCGGCAATCACGTCCTCCAGCCTCTCGGCTGCGAGCCAACGCGCCCGTTCGAACAGCATTGGCCCCGAACGTCGTCGGTGAGCATCACTGATGCCGACGACAATCGGCGGGATCGCGACCGTCAGAATCACGATGGCCGCGATCGCCTCGATAAGCGTGAATGCTGCGGCCATGCGGATAGGACGGTCGTTCGGTCGCCGAGGGCTCGGATCACCCGTGTCAGGAACGCCCTCGATCTCATGCCTGGCTGCAGCCCGTCGACAAACGACAGCGAGCGGCAGCCCTGTCCGGCGTGCACGATCTGCAGCTGTGGTGAACAGAGTGCGGCGAAGTAACATAACTCTGATTGCATCGGCTGGTTTCCGTTTGCCTTTGAGTAAAAGACGACAGAGTAATATGAAATAGGGTTAGCCCCAGCTTCGCATTTATCGGCTGTTTTCCACCGGACAATGAGCAGAAAACAAGACCCCCGGTCTCGCGACCCGGGGGAGGTATCAGATAGCGGGCGCGTAGCAGTAATCCCACGCGATAGAGAGCCCACCTTACATGGACATAGCAGCCAGTGGCAAAAATCGTGGCATCGCCTTTCTAGGTGATGACGGGCTGACAACACGGCGGGAAACGTCAGATTCTCGCACCCAACTGGTTCTCAAGGACTTTCACCACGGGCTGAGAGCGGCGGGGCGACAAGTCTGGGAGTTCAATCCGGCGGCATGAACGGCTCTCGGCAGGCCGCCGAGACTCAAAGAAACCGCCTTTGAGCGTCCCAGAGGGGGCCTCGGGCGGGGATGCTCAGTATGGCGATCATGGAGCGCGTGACCGCGAGGTCGCGACACGAACCGAAGCACAACACCGCTCCGTCGCACCGCGATTCTCCCGGGCGGCGATCAGTGCCGACACCCGCCCTCAAGCGGCAGCGTCCTAGAAAGTGCCGGTCAGAAGACCTAAGTGGTCTGTGCCGCCTCGTTCCGAGCGAACGACTCATTCGAGCGGATCTCTGCTGGCCGGACAGGGAATGAGAGTGCAGACTTTCCTGTATTGATCCCGGGCACATTCCTGGCCTGGCAATCACGGCTCGGAGGTGCATCATGAGTTGTGAACAGCAGCGTCCTGAATCTCGCCCTGTGTCAGACAAATCGATCGCTGTGTGAGGCCGCCCCGACCCATAGTTCCCCATCGTTACATCGCACAATCTTTGTGCCGATCCCGGACACACGGGGCTGACAAAAAGGGGTGGGGGTTACATTACCTCCGGCGGTGTTTTCCCGTGCTCGGCTCGTGCCGTGCGCGAGCCGCTGGCAACAATCGCCGCCGAAGGGCGGCAAAGGAGAGAGAGTATGAAGACTTCGATCGCTCTCGGTACGTTGGCCTTTGCGGCCATTGCGGGGCGGGCTCATGCGAGTCCTGTTTTCCAAGGAACCGCCAACAACAACACCACCAATGCCTGGCGGGTGTCCACAACTGTCAGTTCCTTCGAAGGCGTGGCCTCGAACTTCGGAATCAATCCTTTCACTCAGGCCGTGAACCTCACCACGCCGGGTCGAGCGAACTGGATCGCGGATGTCTCGAGCGGCAGTCACGGCGGCGTCGGAAACTGGACGTGCTTCGTGTTCCGCCAGACATTTGATCTTACGGGCTACGACCCGGCCAGCGCCAATCTTACGATCCGCTGGGCTGCGGACGACTCTGGCGAGATCGTTGCCAGCCGCGGCTCGTGGATTCCGGCGTTCAAGTTGAACGGCGGCAGCTTTGTGAACTATCCCGGCTCAACGCCGAGCAGCCGCATCCCGACGTACAGCTTCAGCGGGCCCCAGAGCATCACCAGCGGCTTTGTGCCTGGCCTCAACACGATCGAGTTTTACGTGCAGGGCAACGGCCAGACCGACGGCTTTGCGCTGGAGTTGGTGAGTTTCACTGCCGTTCCGACCCCCGGCGCGGCCGCGGTCCTCGGTCTCGGCGGCCTGCTGGCCGTCCGTCGCCGCCGCTGAGTTCGCTCAGCACTGACCGCACAAACTGATTTCAATCCTCCACGGCTCGGGCACACGCTCGGGCCGTGTCTTTTTCCTGAGGTGTAGTCACTGCATGTGCGTGGCAAAAACCACAACCCCCGAGTCTCTCGACCCGGGGGTTATCGAACTCGAGCGAACGCAACCCTCTTCCAGACGAGTCGCAAGTGCGAGAAGAGACACGCCGGCCCGGTTGAGCACACTCAAACTGCGAACAACGGCCTCCAGGTGATGGGCACCCGCTCGATGCCCCGCGTCGCGTGCCTGTGCCCGCACGGCTCTTGCCCTGCGCCTGGCCTGCCGGGACACCCATCTGGTTGTCGGCCTGGTGAAGGCGAGCGTGGCCGTATAACACGCCTCCGGAGGAAGAGAATGGGCAGTGTTGCCCTGCGTAGTCAATAAAGCGCCAGCATGACTGACCCGTATGCGATACCGTCCTTCCCCAATTTCATGTCTGTTTTCACCTGGGCAGTGATGTGATTCCACTCGTTCTGTCACCACCAGCCGTGTTGTCCTGCAAAGAGGAAAGAGGTATCCATGCGTCGCGTCACTCTGCTGCTCGTTGCTCTGCTCCCGGCGTTCGCGGCGGTTGCCGCCAGGGCTCAGACACCTCTGACCACAGCTTTCACCTACCAAGGCGAACTCGCCAGCAGCGGCACGCCTGCCACGGGGACGCACGACATCCGCTTCCGGCTGTTCGACGCGGCCAGTGGCGGCAACCAGATCGGAAGCACCCTTTGCTCTGATGACTTGGCGGTCACCGCCGGACGTTTCGCCGCCTCGCTGGACTTCGGTGCCGCGGCCTTTGCTGGCAAGAAGCGTTTTTGGAGATCGAGGTTCGGCAGGACACAGGGTTGGATTGCTCGGATGCCACCGGTTATGCGCTGCTATCGCCGCGGCAGGAGTTGACGGCGGCGCCGAATGCGACGTTCGCGCAGAACGCCGCAACGGCAACCACCGCGCTCACGGCCGCCAACGCCTCCAGCCTCAACGGCCAGTCGCCCAGCTTCTACCAGAACGCCGCGAACCTCACGGGCACCATTTCCGATTCGCGGCTGTCGGGCAACGTCGCGCGCCTGGACGCCAACCAAACCTTCTTTGGCCTCGTGAACTTCTCCAATCCCGCCAACGCCTTCACGGGCTCCTTCTCAGGCAGCGGCTCCGCCCTCACCAATCTCAACGGCAGCAACATCAACGCCGGCTCGCTCGCACGCACCGCACTCAACACCGACGTCCAAAGCGGGCTCGGCACTCTCGCAGGCGATTGGAGCGCCAATCCCTACCAAAGCCTTGGCTTTGCCACAACCGGTTCTGCACCAAGATCCGCCGCGGTCTCCGGCTCGTTCGTCTATGTCGTCAACAGACCCGCCAACACCTTGCAGGTCTTTAGCGTGAGTAGTTCAGGCACGCCCACGCTCGTGAGCACCACCACAACGGCACCCGATCCCAGCGCCGTCGCGGTTTCGGGCTCCTTCGCGTACGTCCTCTCCAGCACGTCCAACACGCTCCAGATCTTCAACATCACGAACCCCGCCACGCCAACACAGGCAGGCAGCATCGCGACCCAATCCTCGCCACTCTCGATCGCGGTTTCGGGCTCCTTCGCCTACGTCGTGAACAACACATCGAACACGCTCCAGATCTTCAACACCAGCAACCCCGCCGCCCCCGCGCTCGCCGGTGGCATCGCAACCGGATCCAGGCCGAACTCCGTTGCCGTCTCGGGCTCTCTCGCTTTTGTCACGAACAACTCTGCAAACACCCTTCAAATCTTCGATATCAGCACGCCAGGCGCAATCACCCTCGTCGGCAGTGCACCAACCGGCTCCAGCCCCAACGCAGTCGCGACCTCTGGCTCCTTCGCCTATGTCGTCAACAGTGGCATCCCAACCCTCGAAGTCATCAACGTAAGCAATCCAACCACGCCAACCCTGGTGGCAAGCACCGCAACCGGAAATCTCCCCCTCTCGATAGCGGTTTCGGGCACCTTCGCCTATGTGGTGAGCAGAGACTCCGATACCCTCCAGGTCTTCGATATCACCAATCCCGCGGCTATCGCCCCCGTCGGGTCCATCGCTACACAAGGCGGTCCCGCCTCCGTCGCGGTGTCAGGCCCGCTCGCATTCGTCGTCAACGTCGCACGCCATTCAGGCTGCAGGTCTTTTCCGGAGCCACTCGCGTCGGCTTTAACGTCCCCCTCGCCGCGAGCTCACTCACCGGCGTGAGCATTCCCGCCGCCAACCTCTCCGGCGAACTCCCAAGCTCCTTCGTTCGCCTCAACGCCACTCAGACCTTCACGGGCGTGAACACCTTTGCCAGCCCCGGCAACTCCTTCTCCGGAGCATTCACCGGCAACGGTGGGGGCCTGACAAATCTCAACGCTGAGAGCCTCACAGGCTCCATCTCCCCCGGTCGCCTTTCGAGCGTTCCCGCAGCCGCGCTCACCGGAACCATCCCGAGCGCCGCGCTCTCCGGAGTCAACGGCGGCGGCCTTACCAGTCTCAACGCCAGCAGCCTTGTCACAGGCAGCGTCAACCCCGCTCTCCTGACCAACGTCCCCGCCGCCAACCTCTCGGGCAACATCCCCGCCGCCCGCCTCAACAGCGTCCCGGCTGCCAGCCTCACCGGTGGCATCAGTCCCGCGCTCTTGACCTCAGTGCCCGCCGAAATTCTCACGGGCACCCTCCCCCTCGCAACCATCCCCGGGACTTTGGCCCGCGTCGCCGCCGATCAGGCCTTTAGCGGGGCCAACGCCTTTACCAACCCCGCAAACTCGTTCCAAGGCACATTCGCGGGCGATGGCAACGGCTTGACCAATCTCGATGCAGCAAGCCTCACCGGTGCGGTCGCCCCGGCTCGCTTGACCAGCGTTCCCGCGGGTAGCCTGACGGGCACCGTGCCCGCCGCGGCGCTCACCGGTGTAAGCGGCGCGGGCCTTACGAATCTCAACGCCGCAAACCTCACGGGCACGCTGCCCATTGCTTCTTTGCCCTCCAATCTAGTGCGGCTGGACACGAACCAGACGTTCACCGGTCTGATGACCTTCAGCAACACATCCAACGTGTTCAATGGGTCGTTTACCGGGAACGGCGCGGGCCTCACGAATCTCAACGCCGCGAACCTCACCGGGGCCATAGCCCCGGCCCGGCTCACGAGCGTTCCGGCCGCGAATGTCACGGGCACCATTCCCATCGCCTCGATCCCCGTTGGTGTCGCCCGGACCGATGGCGATCAGTCCTACAGCGGCGTCAACTCCTTCAACAACTCGCAGAACTTCTTCCGTGGCAGCGGCGCGGACCTCACCAGTCTCAACGCGACCAGCATCACTTCGGGCACGATCAGCCCAAACCGCCTGCCCAGCACCGTCGTTCGCACCGACAACAACAACGCGTTCGGCTTGTTCAACAACTCGTTCGTGAGCCTCAGCATCGGCACAACCGTCTCTCCGGCTCGCGCTCTTCAGGTCGGCGACGTCAATGTCCCGGGGAGCACCGGGCTCATCCGCCTTGAAAGCCGCGCCTCCACCGGTGCCAACCAACGCGCATTTGACATCGGCGTCGTCAACGGCGGCACCTCCGACACCGGTAGCAACTACTCCTTCGTGATCGCCGACACGAATCGTGGCATCGCCAACCCCGACTTCATGATCCGCTTCAGCAACGGAAACGTCGGCCTCGGTACCAACAACCCCACCAACCGTCTCACCGTCAACGGCAACATGAACGTCACCGGCTCGGTCGCCAAAGGCGGCGGCTCCTTCAAGATCGATCACCCCCTCGATCCCGAGAACAAGTATCTCTACCACTCGTTCGTCGAATCGCCCGACATGATGAACATCTACAACGGCGAGGTCACCACCGACGGCACCGGTTACGCCGTCATCACGCTGCCCGACTATTTCCAGGCCCTCAACCGCGACTTCCGCTACCAGCTCACCGTCATCGATGATGAGGATCAGTCCGATGCGCTGGTCTGGGCCAAGGTCGTCCGCCGTATCGGCATCGATGGTGCCAATACCTTTACCATCCGAACCTTCCGACCAAACGTCGCAGTGTCCTGGCAGGTCACCGGCATCCGCCAAGACGCCTGGGCTGAGAAGAACCGAATTCCCAATAGCGTCGATAAGGTTGGCGCCGAGAAGGGCAAGTACCTCCACCCGGAAGCCTTCGATAGACCCACGAGCCAGAGCATGTATTCCTCGCCGGCTGCCGCCTCGCAACCCGCGAGCAAATGACCGGTCCAGGCCTTACACACGGCGGAGCGAGACGCCCCAAAACGACAACCCCCGGGTCTCGACGACCCGGGGGCTTATCAATAGAGCGGGCACAACCCTCTTCCAGACGAGTCGCAGGGGCGAGAAGAGACGCGCGGGCCCGGTTGAACAGGCGCAAGGTGCGAACACCAGCCTCCCGGTGATGGGCATCCGCTCGATGCCAAGCTCCGCGTGCTTGTGCCCGCAGGGCTCGGGACCTGCGACCGGCCTGCCGGGCGACCCATCCTGTTATCGGCCGGGTGAACGCGTGCATGGCCCCGGCCGGACGCTGCCGAAGATGGCAAACTTGGCAGTTTGTACCAGTTCGGCCAAGAAAACGCATGGCAGTTCCGTCTGATTCCGGTTATACTTTGCCCCGACCATGCCTGCTCTCAGGCGATCTTTGGCCGAGTTCGACGGTCCGTGATTGCACGGACGGGTGTTGTCCCACTCAAGAAAGTGAGGTATCCATGCGTCGCGTCGGTCTCCTGCTCGTCTCAGTGCTCTCCGTGTTCGCGGCGGTCAGCGCACGTGCACAAACACCGCTTGATTCGGCGTTCACCTATCAGGGTGAACTCACCTCGTCAGGCACGCCAGCCACGGGCACATATGACATCCGCTTCCGCCTCTACGATGCGGCGGATCGACGCAACCAGATCGGCCCCATCCTCTGCTCGGACAACCTGTCCGTCTCCGCAGGCCGCTTTGCCGTCACCCTCGACTTCGGCCCAGCCGCCTTCGACGGGCAGCAGCGTTTCCTCGAGATTGAAGTCCGCGCTGATGCTGGCCAGGACTGCGGCGATGAGTCCAGCTTCACCATCCTGACCCCGCGGCAGGAAGTCACCGCGGCACCCAACGCACTCTTCGCCCAAAACGCCGCCACGGCCACCACCGCCACTACGGCCCTCACCGCGGACAACGCGGCGAGCCTCGATGGGCTCCAGGCATCGTTCTTCAACAACGCCGCGAACCTCACCGGCACATTGGCCGATGCACGGCTGTCAACCAACATCGCCCGGCTGAACAGTAACCAGACCTTCACCGGCCAACTCACGCTCGCGAACCCCGCCAACACCTTCGCTGGCAACGGCGCGGGCCTGACCAACCTCAGCGGCGCGAGCATCAACGCCGGCACGCTGACGCGGGCATCGCTGAGCGCCGATGTGCAGAGCGGCGTAGGGACACTGGTCCCTGATTTGTCGCTGGCAGGGAGCGTCGCGACAGGAACCAACCCAACCTCCGTCGCGGTGTCGGGCTCGTTTGCGTACGTGGTGAACAAAAACTCAAACACGCTGCAGATCTTTAGCGTCAGCAATCCCGCGGCGCCCACGCTTGTGGGGAGCGTCGCGACCGGGTTCAGACCAAACTTCGTCGCGGTGTCGGGTGCATTCGCGTACGTGGTGAACGAGAGTTCAAACACGCTGCAGATCTTCAACATCAGCAACCCGGCCGTGCCCACATTCGCGGGGGGCGTTGGGACTGGGAGCAGCCCAGCCTCCGTCGCGGTGTCGGGCTCGTTCGCGTATGTGGTGAACCAGGAATCGGACACGCTGCAGATCTTCAATATCAGCAACCCGGCCGTGCCCACATTCGCGGGGGGCGTTATTACATTTCTCGGTCCAAGTTCAGTCGCGGTGTCGGGCTCGTTCGCCTATGTGCCGAGCTTATCCGATGACCGTCTGCAGGTCTTCAATATCAGCAACCCCGGAGCGCCCGCCCTAACGGGACTCGTCGCGACCGGGGGCGGATCAACGTCCGTAGTGGTGTCCGGCTCGTTCTTGTATGTGGTAAACCAAAACTCGAGTACGCTGCAGGTCTTCAATATCAGCAACCCCGCCGCGCCCACGCTCGCGGGAAGCGTCGCTACCGGCAGCCTGCCAATCTCTGTCGCGGTGTCGGGCTCGTTTGCCTATGTTGTCAACCAATCCTCGAACACGCTGCAGGTGTTCAACATCAGCAACCTTGGGGAGCCCACACTCGCAAGAGGCCTCGCGACCGGCAGCTTCCCATCCTCCGTCGCGGTGTCGGGCTCGTTTGCGTGCCTGGTAAACGGATCCTCCAACACCCTGCAGGTCGTCAATGCCCCGCTCGGTGTTGGCTTCGCCGCACCGCTGGCGTCATCGAGCCTCGCCGGCGTCAACGGCTCGGGGTTGAACGGTGTCAACGCCGCGCAACTCAACGGCCAGGCTGCGTCGTTCTACACCAACGCCTCGAGCATCAGCAGCGGCACGCTTGCCGATGCCCGCCTTTCGTCAAACATTGCCCTCAAAAATTCTGCAAACGCTTTTACATCAACGGGGGTGACATCGTTCGCCGGCAGGCTCGGAATCGGAACGATCACCCCGAGCAGTCAGTTCTCGTTGGAAGCTGTAAGTGCTGGGGCTACTCAGATCGCCCTCACCGGCGGTCCAGCCACGGGCGGCGCGATCCCCCCGCGTACCTGGTCGATCCAGTCGACGGACGTCAATGGTCCGCTCAACCAGATCACCGGCTCGTTTCAGATCGTCGACCGCACAGCCATCGCGGCCCGGCTCCTCATCGATACCAACGGCAACGTGGGCATCGGCACCACCGCTCCTTCGCAGCGATTGACCGTCGCAGGCAACATGAGCGTCACCGGCTCACTCTCCAAAGGCGGCGGCTCATTCAAGATCGACCACCCCCTCGACCCCGAGAACAAGTACCTCTACCACTCCTTCGTCGAATCACCCGACATGATGAACATCTACAACGGGAACATCGTCACGGATGCCGACGGCTACGCTACGATCACCCTCCCGGATTACTTCGAGGCCCTCAACCGCGACTTTCGGTATCAGCTCACAGTGATCGATGAGTCCAACGACATGGACGTCTTCCTGTGGGCCAAGGTCGTCAGGAAGATCGGTGGCAATCAGTTCACCATTCGCTCATCGCGCGGCAGCCTCGAAGTGTCGTGGCAGGTCACGGGCATCCGCAAGGATGCCTGGGCGGAAAAGAACCGCATCCCCAATAGCGTCGACAAGACCCCAGCGGAGAAGGGCAAGTTCCTCCACCCGGAGGCCTTCGACAAACCCGCGAGCCGCAGCATTTATTCCTCGCCCGCTGTCGAGTCGCAACCCGGGAGCAAGTAGCCGGTTCAGGCCTCATCGCCTCATCGCACGGCGCGGCAGGGCACCAAAACGACAACCCCCGCGTCTCGCAACGCGGGGGTTTGTTTGTCAATAGCGGGGCGAGGATTTGAACCTAGAACCTTCGGGTTATGAACCCGACGAGCGACCGGGCTGCTCCACCCCGCAGTCGCAGGTCTGGATGTCGGCCGCACTGCCGAGAACATCAATCTCGCCCGGTTCCTCAGGCCCCCGAAGGCCGTGCGCCTCGCCGCACCGTCGCGAGCACGTCCCGCATCGGAGGTGTCCCGGTGCCACTTCGTTCACTTCGGGCGTCCGAGCTCAGGGCAGCTTCCAGCTTCGGGCCATCGTCGCATCTCCATCGGTCATCGAGCGATTCCTCGACCTTCGCGTCGATCGGTGCGAGCCTCGCGTTGACGTTCGAGGCGACGCGATCGACGCACGGTAGATTCGCGGTTCGGAGGGAACATCGCTCGTGTGCACAATCCACCGATCGCCGCGATGCGTTCACATGCATCCGGTGTGCGACCAACCGCGGCCCATTCGAGGAACTACCGCGGGTCGTTCGGGTTCATGCGATTCGCCGCAGGCAGTGACCGATGCGGCCCGAAGCGAACCGTGCTCGCCATCAAAGCAAACGGCCCCGGCTTCGTCGCCGGGGCCGCATCCACCAGGCGAGTATGCGAATCAGGTACGCACGGTGGCGAGTGCGGCACTTGTGGCCCAGCAGATCTTCGTCCCCCTGCACAAGGTCGCCTGCGGTCATCTTGCCAAGGTCGTCGAGCGGTCGCTGCATCAGGTGGGACCTTGAATCCCCTATCGCGTGGGCCGAGAGCGTGAACCCGCGGGCCGCGTTGCGACACTGAGCGCGGCTTCCGGCGAGCGTTCAAGTCCACCGCCGAGAGATCTGGCACGCTCGTCAATCGCCCGCTTGGGCCCGCCTGTCCGCGCCCGTGTGGCGAGAACGGCACACAGCACGCCACGCGCCAGGATGCTCGCGATCTCTGCGTCGCGCTCTGCGGGCGTCACGCTGTCCGGGTTCTTCGAGTGTGTCACGCGGCGGCTCTCGGGTTCGGTCGCCGCGACCTTCGCGGAATCGTCTTCGGGGTCCTGATGCAAACGCCGAAGCGCGTGCTCGCCGCAATGAACAGGCCGACGCGATCGGAACACCGTGGCGCGAACATCGCAGTCAAAGCAGTGGGGTTTGCGATCGCGCATCGAGCCAGGTCGCCCATTCACCCCCGCCCTCCCCCCCGTTCGCAAAAGAGACCTGGAGACTGTGCCCCGAGTTTTCCCGTGGTGAAACTCTGTCATCTGCCGGCGGCACTTAGCCCGAATTCCTTGGTGATTCTGCTCATCATCGGCATTGTCAAGCATCGCGCCGCGCCGGAATCGCAAGCCGTACGATGCGCCCGGAGAACGCTGACTACATCGCCCGCTTCTCCGAGCGGAAGCGCGATACGGCCGAGGCGTTTGAAGATGTCGTTGCTTCAACGAGCCTTCAATGAAGCACTCTCATTTCGTCGTACCAAGACAACACCAAAGAAGGAAAGCCATGAGAATCGCAAAAAACGACATCAAAGCGCGGGTAAACGTGCCTGGCGCAATCGCCCGACAGGAACTGAATTTTGGCGACGCCAGCGGCTACGGGGCGATTGCCGGCGAGTACTTCTCGCTTGCCAAGGGCACTGACCTGGGGCCGCTGCTCAAAGGGCTGGAGTCAGATTTGTGCCAGTCGCCGCATTGGGGCTACATGATCGAAGGCCAGGTCACCGTGACGTATCGAAACGGCTCTGAAGAGGTTGTCTCGGGTGGCGACCTTTTCTACTGGCCGCCGGGACACACGGTGCGGGTGGGAGTGGACGCGGAAATCATTCTGTTCAGCCCACAGGCTGAACATTGCGCAGTGGTGGAGCATGTCGCGAAGAAACTCAACCAGTGAGCCGCTGGCGGCGTTGAACAAGTCGCTGGTACACCAAGCCCATTCCGGAAAACGTTTGCCCAGCAAACAACATGACTGTTGAAACCGGCGGCAAACAGATTCTCCTTCATGGGCTGGCCCTCATTCTGGCCGGGCTGGTGTTTGGCTTTGCCCTGCCCTTGACGCCTTATCCCCGGCTCGCACTCGGCGCGCACATTCAGTTTGTCACCAACGGCATGTTGTTCGTGGTGCTGGCGATCGTCGTGCTCAAGGTGCCCCACCGCGCCGGCCCCAGATCGGTGCTTGTGATTCTGGTGTCGGCGTGGCTGACGTGGCTCGTGCCCTTGTCCGAGGCCGCCAATGCATGGTGGGGTGCCAACCAGATGCTCCCGA
>JBILUL010000100.1:0-17522 GCA_044371005.1 Phycisphaerales bacterium
CTCTTGCACATCCATCCGGGCTATCCCAGTTCCGCGCCTTCCATCCTGTCCATCCTGTCTATCCATGTTCTCTCTCCGAAAAGAGATGGAACATGGATGTACAGGATGGACAGGATGAGTGAAGAGGCTGATCACGCGGCCTTGAGAGCACTCGCGGACAGGCGCAGTGTTTGGGTCCGATCCCTGCAGTCAGTCAGACTCCCGGACTCGAGCAACCCACGCTCTCTGCTCTCTGTGATTCTGAAATCTGAAATTCTCTGCCCTGAAGTGCTGTGCTCTGCCTTCCCTCTCACGGCTTGAGCCGTCGATACAGCGTCGCCAGCGAAATGCCCAGCATCGCCGCGGCATCTCTCGCCGACCCCTTCGCCTTCATCATCGCCCGCGCAATCGCGCGCCGCTCCATCTCCTCCAGCGGCACGATCGGCTCATCATCAGCCGCGCTCACCTCCAACGGCTCCGCCACGCGCGCCGATCGCAGCAGCGCGGGGAGCATCGCCTCGGTCAACTCAGGCGCATCGTGCAGCACCACCGCGCGTTCGATCACCTGTCGCAGTTCGCGTACATTCCCCGGCCAGTCATGCGCGGTGAGCCGCGCAATCGCCTCCGCAGAAATCGTCCTGAAATCGCGGCTGTACCTCAGCGCAAACTCACGCAGAAACACCATCGCGAGCGGCGCAATGTCCGATGCGCGCGTCCGCAGCGCGGGCATCTCAATGGGAATCGTGTTCAATCGATAGAACAGATCCTCCCGGAAGCGGCCATCCCGCACTTCCTCCATCAGATCCCGATTCGTCGCCGCGACGATCCGGACATCCACCCGCACCTCTTCCGTCCCTCCAACTCGCCGGAACGTCCGCTCCTGAATGAACCGCAGCAACTTGGCCTGCAAGTCCAGCGGCATCTCTCCGATCTCATCGAAGAACAGCGTGCCATCCACCGCCTGTTCACACAGACCTTCCCGCCGACGATCCGCACCCGTGAACGCCCCACGCTCATGACCAAAGAGCGTCGACTCCACCAGCTCACGAGGGAGCGCGGCCATGTTCACACTCACCAACTCTCCCTCGCGCCCACTCAGCCGGTGTGCCGCCCGCGCCGCCAACTCCTTGCCCGTCCCCGATTCACCAAGAATCAGCAACGTCGCATCCGTCGGCGCCGCCATTCGCAGCGTCTCCATCACCGCTCGCATCGCCGCGCTCGTGCCCGCCAGGATCGATCCTGCCTCAGCCGCTTCCGTCGCCGCGACCCGCGCCAGCAGCCGCCCGTGTGCCACTGCCTTGGAGACCGCCGCGTACAGCCGAGCTTCATCAAGGTCCGGCTTGGCGACGAAGTCAAACACGCCGGCTTTGATTGCCCGCACCACCAGATGCACGTCCGGCGTTGCCGTGATCAGAATCACCGGTGCTGCGGGATACCGTCCCCGATCCGCGGCAGTTCCAACAGTGAATCCACCATCCCCAGCCGCCAATCCAGGATGATCGCCGCGGGCTGCGCCAGTTCCTCATCCAGAGCGGCTTCCAGCGCGTGAAAGCCCCGGGTCACGATCTCGCGCTCACCCAGATACCCAGCGCACAACCCGCAGAAGAGCGGGTCGTCGTCAATGATGTACACAATCTCTCGCAGCATGAAGCACGCCTCCGGACTTCCCACACCATCGACCACCCGAACCCACCCCTCCACCACCCACCCCCCCAGCCCGAGCCCAATTATCGGTTCCAACCGGCCCAACCCATATTCACTCCCCCGTTCAGCCGGGTCCACGCCCTTCGCGCATCTGTGATCTATGGCTCCCTTCTTCGAACATGGCGTCCACAAACCCGCATGACCCTCCCAACATTCTCCATCACCCTCGTCACCAACACCCTGGGCTGGATTCTGGTCATCCTGGGCACCCTGCTCATCGCCCGTGCGCTCCTTATCCGCCGCCGCGAGACGCCGGGTTGCCCCCATTGTGGCTACGACCTTACCTCTCTCATCGCTCAGAGTACCCAGCCGCCCACCTGCCCTGAATGCGGCAACACCGCGCGCTCTCACCGCCATCTGTCGCAAGGGCCCCTTCGCCTGCGCCTCGTCGTAATCGGCACCCTCCTCGCTGCCTCAAGCAACCTCCTCTTTGCCATCCCGCGCGTCGCCAGCGCGGGGCTCATGGGCCTTCCCCCTTCCTTCCTCCTGGTCCTGATCCACCCCTGCTGGCTCCCCGATTCCACCGTTCCCACTTCAGCCGTCTATCAGGAACTGCTCCGCCGCCGCACCGATGGACAACTCTGGACGCCCGCCGCGGAACTCTGGATTGTTCGCACGCACCTTGCCTTCTGGCCCTCGGGCCGTTGGGGCATCAGCAGTGCGGAACGCAACACCGCACCACTGCCCGCCGACCTGATCCAGCCCGGTATGGCCGAACCCCAATCCCTCAACGACTGGATCGCCGCGGCTCAATCTCAGGCCAATCGCCCCATCATCATCGATGACGCCGGCTTTCGCGCCATCGGCATGGATCCAGTCAACCTCCAGATCCCCCGCGGCTTTGAAATCTCTGACAATGTGATCATCAACCTTGCTGGTCGCTGGGACGAATCGTTCACACTCCACCAACCCGCCGCGGCGGACCAGCCCGAACAGTCCACCGATGCCTGCCTGGTCGCCCATCGCGGCGCGCTCATCATCACGCCGGACCTATCACTGGTCGCGTTCCGCGTGACCAGCTCCTACCCCACACTGCCCGGCCTTGATGCCACTGCCACCGCCGCGGCGATCACCTCGTGCATCGCCTCCAACGACTGGGTTGACAACGGCGGCCAACGCGCCGATCTCTCCGCACTGGGCACCCGCATCCTGGTCCTTGCCAACGAAACGACCCACCAGCAGGTCGCCAGATTCATCGCGCTTGGCCGCCAACCCACCCCTTCCCCGTGGAAGCCCATCCACACACCTGCGGCAGACCTTCAGTTTGCTTCGTGGACCAAACTGTCCACCGTGACGTTGCCTGCACCCACGCACCCGATCACACTCGATCAACTCACCACGCGGCTCGCTCACGCAACGGGCCTCTCCTTCACGATCGATGAGCAGTTCTTCGCCAGACTGCTCATCGAGCCCGAGCGTCCACTCACCCTGAACCCCGACCACACTGCCAGCAGTGCCACGGCTCGCTATCTGCTCGATCGTGCGCTCGAAGATCTGCGCACGAACCACTTCACCAACGGCGGCCCCGAAGCCCCCACCTGGACCATCCTCTCAGATGGCTCCATCCGCATCGCACGCGGGATCGATCTCGCCCAGCTCGACCCCACCACCCACATGATCTACGACCTGAGCACGCTGCTCGATCAACGCCAGAACGCCGCCACCGACCCCGCCATCACCCGCGATGAACTGCGCGACACGCTGATCGCTGAACTCTCCCTGGCCGCCAACCCCAGCCTCTGGGTGATGAACGGTGGCGACACCATCATCGGCTTCTGGGCCGCCGATCGCTACCACCTCTTCGCCCCCTTCCGAATCCACATGAAGGTCGCGCAGCAGTGCCACGAGTAAACGTGGCATTGCTCTCTGAGCAATGCTCTTCTGTCGCATTGCTCTCCGAGCAATGCCAGTGCTGCAAACCAGACCGCCGACATGGCTCAACGTGGCATTGCTCTCTGAGCAATGCTCTTCTGTCGCATTGCTCTCCGAGCAATGTCAGTGCTGCAAACCAGACCGCCGACATGGCTCAAAGAGCCATGAGACTTGAAGAACACGGCTCAACGTGGCATTGCTCTCTGAGCAATGCTCTTCTGTCACATTGCTCTCCGAGCAATGCCAGTGCTGCAAACCAGACCGCCGACATGGCTCAGAGAGCCATGGGACCGGGGAACACGGCTCGGAGAGCCGTGCCACGAAAAAACCCCGCGGCATGCCGCGGGGTTCTTGAATCTTCACTCTGCGATCTCAACTTACCGCATCATGTCCCGCATGGTCTTTTCCTGATCAGCGAGCCACTTCTTGTATTCCTCTTCGTCATTCATGTTCAGCGCTGCCATGATGAAGTTGGGGTTGTTGCGAACCATCGCCTTGATCTTTTCGAGTGCCTGGCGTGCGCGCCCGATGAACTTGGCCCGACCTTCGCGAGTGGTCTCGCTCGCCGCGGCCTGCATGTTCATCTGGTAGCCGGCGAAGTACTCCTGGGTGCGGTCCTGGTCCGTCTTGGCCTGAGTGCGGTATGCGATGTTCCACTTCTCGGCCTTGCTGATCGGGAACAAGGACCCAGCCTTGTCTTCGCCAACCCACTGCAGTTCGGTGTATCCCATCGCCTTGGTCAGTTCGTCCAGCGTGCTGGCCGTTCCCTTGGAGAATCCGGCCTTGAGGGCCGACTCGGCGTTGAAGGTCAGAATTTCGTTCTTGCGGTTCACGATGAACTCACCGGAGGTCTCATCGGGGAAGAACTTCATTTCGCCGTTGGGCAGGCGTGTTGCCGAGAGCGGATCGGTGATCTGCATGGACCGCATGATCAGCGGGTTGTACCCGCCGCGGGCGGAGATCTTCTCCATCTGAATGAGCACGCGTTCAAGGCCGATGCCCTTCATGGCAACCAGGTTGCCCGACCATCCCGTGCAGGCGCCGAAGTTGGCCTTGTCGGTGAAGTAGATTTCCTCAAGGCACAGGGTGCTCATGGCCGCCGCGGAGATGGCCGAGTCGATCCAGCCGACCGTGCGGAACTTCTTCTTGTACTTGTTGTGCAGCACGTCGCTGATCTTCTGGATCTCGAACAGGTAGCCACCGCCCGAGTTCACCCGAAGCACGACGACGCCGGTGCCATCGTCACCGAGCTGCTCTTCGAGCATCGGCATCATCTGCTCGAGGCCGTAGGCCGTCATGTAGATGCCGACCATGTCATCCTGCTTAGGGTCGCGTGTTTCGCCCAGCGTCACCACCGCTGCGCGGGGGACGCCCGGCTTGGGGTTGGCCTGGGGCTTGCGACCCGCGGGCTTGTCCGCCACCGGAGCGGATTCATCCTTCTTCTCACCCGCCGCGATATCGCGCTCGAGCTTCTTGTACTCGGTGGCGGTGAACATCTTGGTCTGCTCGACACCGGCGACGGTGTACTTGAGCCACACGTTGCCATCGATCTCGCGGATCACCGTGCCCTCGAGCACCGTGCCATCCGAGAGCGTCAGCTTGTCCGCCGCCCGTGCCGGGCTCGCCAGCATCATCGTCGCGCTGACCATCAGCGCCGCCGCCATGCCCATCAACCGCTGCATCAGTGAAGCTTTCATGTCAACAAACTCCTGTCAGGACCAGCATCGTGGCCCGCTTCTTTCCATACCCCGAAAAGTGCCATTCCCCGTACGTTCAGTTACTTCTTGTCCTTGGTCTGCTCGATCTTGATCTGGTCGAGCATGATGCCCAGGTCCGCCTCAGCAGGGATGCCGTTCTCGCCCAGCCAGCGCGGGCTCAGCCCCTCACTGAACTTGCCCTTGATGAGCCGCACCATGTTCTCCAGAATCGAGCGCCGCTGGCCACGAGCCTTCGATCGAGCCGCGTAATCCCCGGGAGCCTGCACCCGAACCTCGCGGAACTTCTCGATCAGATCGAGCAGCTGACGCTTGGTGCCCTCCACACCCGAATCCCAATCCTTCATGATGTTCCTGGAACGACCCTTCACCTCGACCGAGTTGATCGCGATGTCCATCGCCGCCAGCAGGTCATCCTTCGTGTCCACCGTCCTGCGCGACAGACCAAGAATCTCCGCCAGACGCGCATTGATCGTCAGCACGTCATTGCCGGTGCCACGAAGCGCGTCATCCAGCGTGTCCTGGTTCTGCTCCTTGCCGTCGTCGGTCAGAAGCTCCTCGCCCGCATTGCTCGGGTACCCCTCGAACATCTCCACCTTGCCATCCACCGTCCGGTACGAAAGCACGTACTCGCGATAGCACATCGCCCGGATCAGACGGAAGTCATACCCGCCCGCGATGCACCAGCCCTCGGCATGGCCCAGACGCAGCGACTCCTGCTTCTTGCGCACAATCTCATCGCCCGTGGCACCGAACATGCCGCCCAGGTTGCCCAGGCCGCCCATCCGGGCATCGCTCGAGAAATACAGCTCCTTGCACACGATCGGCAGGAAGGCCGCACCACCCATCGCATCCTTCACCCACATCACGATCCGCGGCTGCTTCGCCCAGTCCTTCCTCACATCGTCCGTGAAGATCTCAGCAATCCGCTCCGCGCGGAACATCTCATCGAAGTTCTGCGTCAACTCAGGCAGCGGCGAACGCTCATTGAGCTTCCACACCGGGTGATAGTCGAGAATGATCGTGTCCGCACCCACCTGCCGCGCATCGCGGAGCGCCTCACGCAACGGCGTCTCGCTGATCTGCGTGCCGATCTCGCCGTGCAGCTGCAGCCAGTAGTACTTCACCTTGCCATCATCCGCTGCAGACACCGCCTCGGGCGCCTTCTTCTCAGCATCGACAGGCTTCATCCCCGTCTTCGGGTCCGCCGCGGCAGCCCCATCAGCCTTGCGCTCACCCTTCTTGATCGAGAGAATGTCCGCCTTGCTGTACTCGGTCTCAAAGTCCAGTCCCGACACCTTCCCCTTGAACTTCACCGTCGTGGCCGTCTCCGAGATCACCGTCCCCTTGAAGACCTTGCCATCCTTGAAGATCAGCATGTCCGGACCCTCGTCCGCCGCAACATCCTTCGAAGGCTGAGGCTCCGCCAGCGCCGTACCCGACGGGACCGCCGTCCACCACGCCGCGGCGACCAGTGCCGCCACCGACATCGTCCACATCGCACGCCCGTTACGCCCGTTCGAAGTCTTCATGCGTCACACGTCTCCACTTGATTCACACTCACCCGCTCGCCGGAACTCACTCGCCCCGACCAACGCTCAGTTCACCACCATCGACCACTCCCCCTCGTCTACGCCACTCCCCCACCACCCGTTCCCCTACCCCACACCTCTCCACGCGACAAACCACCCACCCACCCCCAAAACCAATTGAAAGCAAATCATTGAATGGACCAAACAAAATGCAAACTCAAGGGTACTCCCCTGAGATCGGAAATCTGAAATTTCAAATTTGAAATTTCAGCTTCCAGATTTCTGATCTGCTCCTGGTTTTCTCTTCTTACGCCCCGGCCGGCTTGGTCTCTTCCGATTCCTTCTTGGCGGGCGCGGGCTGCTCCTTGACGGTTTCCGTGCGGTCAAGGTCCACGAACGCCATGTTCTTCTTGAGCGTCTCGAACTCAAAGGGATTGAGCGCGACCTGGTCCTTGAGCTGATCGCGCACTTCGCGCGTCATCATGCCATTCGCCGCGGCGAGGCTCGCCGTCCTCATCACCTCGACGCTCAACGGCTCATGCCCGGTGATCTGAATCACCGCCAACCCCTGCCGCGCCGGCAGCGGCACCGTCAACGTCCGCTGCGCGAGATTCTCGGGAGTCACCTTCGTCGTCACGCCCAGCACATTCACCTGCGCCTCGAGGGCATCGCGCAGCTCCTGCGTGTCATACTGCGGATACGCCTGATCACCCTGCTGCTTGCTCACCACGACGCGCCGATCGATCGTCAGATCCGTCGGCGGCGTGCCCGCCAGCGATCCGGCCGGTGCGGGCGTCGCGAACATCTTCGCCACTCCCTCCAGCCCATCCGTCATCGCCAGCACCTGAAGGGTCTGCGCATCGGCCTTCAACTTCTCATATCCGGCCAGCTGCTTCGCATCCGCCATCACCTGCTCGCGCACCTTCTCAAGACTCTCCGCCGGCGACTCGAGCTTGGCATCCAGCACGCAGACGTAATACCGATTCCCCTCACTGTCCACCAGCGGCTGCTCGAAGGGAATCCCCACCTGCAACCCCAGCGTATTGGACTTGCTCAGCTCGTAGGTCTGTGCCAGGAACTCCTCGATCGTTCCCGACTGCGTTCCAACGCGGAACTGCGCGAACGCGATCGAACCCAGCGTCCTGAAATCCTCGATGGCCACATGATCGGCCGCCTTCACCTGCACTTCGGGCAGCGGCAGCTTCATCGTCGTCACTTCCTGCACCAGCGACCGACCGATGTCCTCCATCTTCGGACGCTTCACATCCCAGTCCGCCGGCAGCTTCTTCACCCCGCCCGAAGTCTCCAGCCCGCGCGACGCACTGCGCACCCGCGCGCGAACGATCCGATCCGCTTCCGCAAACGTCGCATCGACCTTGGTCTGACGCAGCGCCGTCTCCACATTCGAACGCTCCGCGGCGAACTCACCCTTGAACTTCTCGCGGTTCTGCTGCCAGTGCTTGCTCACCTCAACCGGATCCAGCACCACCGCCGCGGCGATCGCCGCCTTGTTCAGCGTCAGCCACTCGGCCTTCACGCGCTTGGGAAGCTGATACCCGAAACCCATTTCCCCCGTTCCCTTGCGCACATTCTTGTACTTCTCGAACAGCTCCGCCAGCTTCGCATCCGAAGGAACCTCCGCGCCGCTCATCTTCGCGGCGGGAATCACCACCGCATCAAAGCTCACGCGCGTCGAGAACTTGCTCACCACATCAATCATCCGCACATCCGAAAGACGCGGTGCATGCTGGAACATGTCCACCATCCGCAGCACGCCGCGCAGCTTCGCCAGCGCGAGACGGAACTCATCCGGCTGCAGCGGCCCGCGCGCGCGATCCTTCATCATCGTCAGACGCTGCTGCGTCTGCTGCGTGAACTGCGACATCATCTGCGGATTGTTCAGGATGTACTCGGCGATGCCCCGGTACTGCGGATTGCCCAGCACCTCGTACTGCGCTTCCTGCTGCACCAGCTGATCAAACCAGCTCTCCCCATCTCCCTTGTCCCCCACCATCCCCGCCGCGGTCGCCTGCTCGGTCAGCAGCATCCAGTGCGCACCGCTCTCGATCCCCACCCGCATCGTCATCACGCCAGGCACGTAGTCCTTGAGCGCACGGAACTCCTGCTCCGCATGCAGCATGTCCAGCGCCTTGATCTTCCGCCCCGCAAGCGTCGCCACCACCCGCTTGGTCGGATCCCCGCCCAACGTGCCCGAACCGCTCACCAGCCACGTCACCAGCAGAAACGAACCAAAGCCCGCCACCAGCCACTTGTTGTACTTGCGGAGAATCTTGACCATGGAAAATCACCCGAAAACCGCGGCATCATCGCACACGGATCAACCACTCACACCAACCAGAAAACCACCCGAGCCAGCCACAAGACCAGCCCACCACTCAAAACAAAAGCCGGCCGACCGGACTTCATCCGATCGGCCGGTGATACTCACATTCGACACAGAAGCCCGGCTCCATGGCACCCGCCCCCGACACACCTGTCCGCGGCAGAAACCACCATCACACGTCCTCCTGGTCTTCAAATCAACCATTGAACCACACCCGTGAACCACAGCGTGATTAACGGTAGAATTCGATGATCAGGTTCGTGTTCACGTCGAAGGGAATCTGATCCGTCGTCGGATTGGCCAGAATCTTGATCTTCAGCTCCGACGGATTGAACTCAATCCAGCCCGGAACCTCAAGACCCGCCATCGACTCCATCTGCTCCTTGCCAAGCTTCTGAGCCTTGGGCTTGAGCGTGATCACATCACCCACCGACACACAGAAGCTCGGACGGTCCGTCTTGCGACCATTCACGATCACATGACCGTGCGCCACCATCTGACGCGTGCCCCACACCGTGCGGCCAAGGCCACAACGACGGATCACATTGTCAAGACGACGCTCCATGAGCTGCAGAAGCATGTCGCCCGTGTTGCCCGGCATGCTTCCGGCATGCTCCATGTAACGACGGAACTGCTTCTCAAGAACACCATAATGGTACTTGAGCTTCTGCTTCTCATTCAGACGCAGGCCGTAGTCACGGATGCGACGACCACGGAACCCGTGCATGCCCGGAAACACCAGCGAGCGCTTCGAGGTGTGCTTGGGGGTGTCGACAATCGGCGCACCGACGCGACGGGACTGCTTGAGCTTCGGACCAGTATAACGTGCCATCAGAACTTCCTTTTTCCGTCTCCGACCGCCACAGCCCACCAGCACCACACTCGCGGCACCAGCAAACCATCGTCGGGTGTGTGCACTTTGAACTCGCAGCTCTCACGCCACAAGCCAACACGCACACGTAACGACCGCAACCCATGACTACAGGCCGGTCCACTACCGAAATGCCCTCCCGCGATTCCCCGGAACCACTCCGGCGCAAGTAGGGCCCCAAGTATAGCCAGCACCCCGCCCCCATAGTGCGTTCGTGCTACGTTCGGAAATCAGCGAGCTGCCTCAAGAGTTAACCTATCACAATCCAAACAAAGCCGGGTACTCTGAAATCTCAAATTTGAAATTTCAGATTTGAAATTTCAAATTCGGATCTTGAAATCCGCGCACTCTGTTCCCCACTCGCTCCTGCACATGTGCTCTGAGTTGCACTTTCGCTCTCACGCACCCTCACCCATCTCTGCTCACTACGCTTTCCCCCGCCGCTACCGATGCCCGCCAAACCTGAACAGACTGTCATGCCGCTGGGCGATCACCTCGAAGAGTTGAGGAAACGCCTCATCCACGCGCTCATGGGGCTCCTCCCCATCTTGATGATCGCGCTCACCTTCGGCAAGTACCTGCTCGAGTTCCTGCTCAGGCCTCTCTTCAGCGCGATGGATGAAAACGGGTTCGGTGCCCCCCAGGCCACAGGCCCCCTCGAGACCTTCGGAGCCTACGTCAAGGTCAGTCTCATCGCCTCCATCATCGTCGGTGCCCCTTGGATCCTCTGGCAACTCTGGCGATTCATCTCTCCCGGTCTCTACCGCCGCGAGAAACGCTTCATCTACATCCTCCTTCCCCTCTCCACCCTTCTCACCACCGTGGGGATCAGCTTTCTCTACCTGGTGGTGATGCCCCTGCTCCTCTCCTTCTTCCTGGCCTTCAGCGCCGACATCGGCGTCCGCTCCGCCACACCAGCGCCCCTGCCAACTGGCATCACACTCCCCACCATCCCCGTCCTCGATGCCGATCCACCGGTCGCCGACCTCAAGCCCGGCTCGTACTGGATCAACACAAAACTCCACCAGGCCCGCTTCTGCATCAGCAATGACGGCATCACTCCCGTCATTCTCAATCAGCCCCTCAACAAAGACTCCGCCATCCGCCAGGATTACCGCGTCACCGAGTACATCAGCCTCCTCCTCTCGCTCATGCTCGCCTTCGCCGTCTCCTTCCAGACGCCCGTTGTCGTCCTCCTCCTGGGCTGGTCCGGCATCGTCGACACCGCCTTCCTCAACCGCTACCGCAAACACGCTCTCTTCGTCACCGCCATCGTCGCCGCACTCCTCACGCCAGGCGACCTGGCCTCCATGATCCTCCTCTGGGTCCCCCTCTACCTCCTCTACGAACTGGGCGTCCTCCTCCTCTACCTCCTCCCCGCCGAAAAACTCGCCGCGCCCGAAGATCCCGATCCACCCGCGGACGCAGATCATCGCGACGATCAACGCGAAAGCCCCGACGCCGCGGCGTGAGTGAGTTGAAGAAGTTCCAAAGTTCCGAAGTTCCAAAGTGCGCTCAAAGAACGCACCAAGCGCTCTGAACTTCAAGAGCGTCCCCACTACCCAACATAAAGTGCCAACGATTCCCGGCTTGAAGAATCGGTGTCCCCGCTCTGGCCTTCTCACGCGGCTCCGCCTCTGAAATCTGAACTCTGGAATTCCCTCCCCGCTCTGCGCACTTCGGAACTCAGGAACTTCGGAACCCCCCCTCCCCATGCTCCGCCACTGGCTCCATTCCCTCCTCGCACCCGCACCGGCACCCAACCTCCGAGCCACCGCCGCCTCACCTCTCGACCTCTCCATGATGGCCCGCGCGCTCGAACTCGCCCGCGCCGCCGCGGCGATCGGTGAAGTCCCCGTCGGCGCCGTGGTCTACAACCACACCACCGGCCAGATCATCAGCGAAGCACACAACCGCCGCGAAACCGATCACGATCCCGCCGCGCACGCCGAACTCATCGCCATCCGCGCCGCCGCGGCATCGCAATCCGACTGGCGACTCAACCACCTCTCCCTCGCCGTCACCCTCGAACCCTGCTGCATGTGCGCCGGCACCATCATCAACGCCCGCATCGGTCGCCTCATCTTCGCCGCCCGCGACCCCAAAGCCGGTTTCTGCGGCTCACTCCAATCCCTCACCCAACACCCAGCGCTCAACCACCGCATCCAACCCATCGAAGGCCCACTCGCCAGCGAAAGCAGCACGCTGCTCAAGGAGTTCTTCAAGGCACGGCGCAGCAAACCCAAAACCTGAACACCCAGAAAACCAACGCGCCCTCTCGCTCTCTGAAATTTCCCCGCTCCCCATGCCCGAACTGCCCGAAGTCGAGTCCCTGCGCCTCTCCCTCGTGCCCGCTCTCACCGACGCGCGCATCGTGCGCGCTCGCCTGCGCCGCCGCGACATCTGCACCGCACTGCCCACCCAGCGCCGTGCCATCTCTGCCGCACAACTCCTCGAAGGATGCACGATCTCCCATCTCTCCCGCCGCGGCAAGCAGCTCGCCATCATCACGCACTCCGGCCCCACGCTCCTCATCCACCTGGGCATGTCCGGCTCCATGCTCCTGCTTGACTCGCCCGCCGCGATCCGTCTCCACACTCATGTGCACGCCGTGTGGACAACTCCCACCACGACACTCATCTTCCGCGACCCGCGCCGATTCGGCGGCATCACCACCCTCGCCGACCATTCCCTCCTCGACTCACTCGCCTGGCACGAACTCGGCCCCGACGCCTTGACCATCGCCGCCAACACACTCGAAGAACGCGCCGCTCGCTCCAGCCGCGCCATCAAATCGGTGCTGCTCGATCAGCACATCCTCGCTGGCGTCGGCAACATCTACGCCGATGAGTCTCTCTTCCTCGCGCGCCTCAACCCGCACACACCAGCATCCACACTGACGCACAACGACTGGCACCGGCTCGCCGCGGCGGTCCGCACCATCCTCGCCGCGGCCATCGCCGCCAAAGGCAGCTCCCTCCGCGACTACGTCGACGCACAAGGCACCAAAGGTGCCGCCACCCAGGCACACCAGGTCTACGGCCGAGCCAAGCTCCCCTGCACCACCTGCACCACCCCCCTCGCCACCGCCCAGCTCGGCCAGCGCACCACCGTCTGGTGCCCACGCTGCCAGAAGTAACCGAGGTAACGGGAACCACCCTTCGTACTTCCAATCAAATCGAAACGGTCGAACACCTGCCAACGAATACACGCCGTGGCACCTCTCGAATGCGTGAAGAGGAGATCCAACTCCGTCTGACTCGAGAACATCAGTACGGCTCAGCCGCTCACTACGGGCAAGTCGTTGCCATGATCTGATCAGAATCGATGGCAACGCACGACAGCGAACACTCCCCGGCGGTATTCTCAGCTGTGACTCAAACTCAGGTCCACATCCCGATGTAGAGACTCGCTCCCATCAGCGCCACGGCGGGCGAAGTGAATGTGATCCGAGCATGGTGTTGTTCCCATGGTTCAGCAAGCTCCACGGCTGGTATTCGTGCTCTTTTCTGAACAAACGACTGACTTCGCCACGAGCGTGCAGTGTCATGGCTCCAAAGGCCGGGTCACTCCAGAGTGAAATCCATGTCCCTCGGTCCCAACTTCGCAGCGCACCGTCCAAGCCCTGTAGCTGAACCTCTTGTAGCGTACGCTTTTCGAGAAATGACCGATAGAACGGGGCTCGAACAACACCCCATTCCTTCCACTCCCACGCGTTCTTGTCCAATCGGCCATGACCTTCGTTCAGCGCGAGCTGCACAGTTTCCAGGTACCATGCGTAGGGCCAGGCGTGTCCGAAATCGTACTGCCAATACAAGCCCTCCTCCCAGAGCTGCACTGTCACTCCATATGACGGCAATCCCGCGTTCAAACCGCACGTTCCAGGCACGCGCGGATCCAAGTAATGCTCGATTTCATCAGCCCACTCACCAAGTGCTCCAAGTCCCGTGTATCCGTCGCCGGGTAAATCGAAAGCGTCGAACAGCGTCATCGTGACATGCGGCTTCCGGCCTGCTTTGAACGCATTCGATCGCAGCTTGATCTGATCCGCCATTCCATCACAGACCCACGCTCCCGAACTGTGCCCGATGAGCTGCACTGACTTGATTGCTCTGCCATAACCAAGCCCGTCGACAAGCCAGTCGACCATGGAGATGCCGATCTGCTGCCCGACACGCGCGGATTCAAAAGGCTGAAAGACACCGTTTCCGTTCGTGTCATTGCTGCCGGTTGCAAACTCCCTCCAGTCAAACATCACCACGTCCCACTCTGCATCCATGCTGCATCGAACAACGAGTTCCTGCAGCTTCGTGGCGAGTACGGCCAGGTCGCTTGCATTGCCACCTTGCTCCGATGAATCACCAGGTCGTGCCCCTGCGATTTGGGAGGCTGTACCATGAGTAATGAGGATGATGTTGGCTTTTGGAAACCTGCTCGTGAACAGCGAGCCATCGGCGTATCGCGGAACGTGCACGGCGAGAAGATCTATGCCGCTCTGCCAATGATCCAGAGCCAGGAACACGTCCTGTTGATCTGCGGCGAAGGCACTCCCAAAGGACGTCGGCCGTCCTGTGGACTTGGCGCGAATCGCTGGAACTCTGTACCCGGGCAGCAGCGGCTTGCCGCCCACTACCGACGCTGTGATGGGCGAACGGTGGATCTTTCCGTCCGGGCTGTCGAGCCGACTTTCAAATGTCAGTCCACCCGACACCAGCAGCAATGGAACTCGCGTCTTCGCCATTTCCTGAGACACGAGCAATCGAATTTCTCCCCCCTCCTCCAGCGATACACTGCCGCGAACTTCGAGTGCCGCTTTCCCGCTCTGCTCTGCCCCGGCCTCGACAAGTTCTGGAATCAGAAGCCCGAAATTGGTAACGTCGCCCGAAAGCTCCCCGCTTCCGGCAACATAGGCTCGAGAATCACCGACATACACACCCTCTCCAGAGCTCAGGTGGGGAAGAACGCTCAACGCCGCGGCTTGAACGCCATTCGTTCCGACAATCATACCTTCGACGGCTTGTGCCGCTTTGATCGCTTCGGAGGCCGGGCGCCAGATCTGCGCCCGAATCCCAAGCTCCGCCATCTCAATGTCGTACGGCTCCGCTCCAATCGTGTCGCCCAGCGGTCCCTTCAGACGCTCGATCACACCTGCCAGCGCTGTCTCGGCGCCTCCACAGCTGTTCGGCTCAGTCGGCAGGTGAGGAGCCATCTCCGGAAACCGCGCTTTGAATCGAGCGGCGGATTCCGCGCGTGCTCTTGCGGACTGTTCAGCGAGCTTCGCGGCCAGCCCAACGCCATTTGATGCCGTGATGTTGATCCTTGGCGATTGGAGGCGTCCATGACGCAGATGAACAGACGATGCTGGATCAATCGTGATTTCGGCATTACTTGCAATGCCCGACCGCTCCATGGTGCCGCCAAGCCCCCCGGTGATGGTGACGCTTCGCTCAAGAAGCAGTTCATCTGCACTCCGCACGTTGACATTTTCCAACCTGCAGTTCTCGCCCCCAAGTCGCGTACGACTACTGATGGAAATCAGCCCTGTCATTCCCCCACCCCGGATCACGGCATTTCCCGACTCGAGCGAGTTGACGGTGAACGAACCGTTGATCGTGAGATCGTGCCTGATGGATACACGGTCATTCTGGGTCGGAAGGTCAGGATGATCGTTGGGCTGTGACGGGGTATCGCTAGTCCACGATCTCGGGTCGGTCCACAGTTCGCCCTTGCCGCTGCTGCAAATGTGGCGACTTCGCATCTCGGCCCCCCCGGTGACTGGTGCCGGCCCTGGCACAGGCTGAGGCTCACCTAAGGGTCTACCTGGGCGCGTCGGGCCGCTCGAGTCCGGTGCACCTGGACGTTGCAATGGGTTGCCTGGCGTCGAGATTGGTCGTCCAGGCCGGGTTGGTTTTGGCGCACTCTCCTGGGCAGGAGCGAGTCCGATGCTGCACGCGATGATGAAGATCATCAGAAGTGGCGAGTTCATTCAGCAGAACAACTTTCTTGCACAATGGAGTCCAGTCCGGCTTTCCTCGCACGGTGGGCTCTCGCAACCGGATGGAATATGCGTCTGAGTGAACCCCATTTGCACTGTGTTGATCGGCGCAACCAGCGAAAATGGCGTGACCTTTTGATGCCAGGTAACGGTGGTCATCAATCTTGATGAGAGTGCCCCGAAACCGAGTCAGCACTCGGTTCCGGGGCAAAGTACTCGGATGATCTGAACTTTGCAGGAGCGGCAACTGCTTCAGGAGCCTGCCGGTCCACTGCAGTTTGGCCAGTCAGAGCGCCGATGGGAGCGCGTTGGCAGCGGCTTTCAGCAGGCGAGGAAGAAGTCTGTCGAGTGCCTCTTGCTCCTCGAGTCCGGTCTGCGTCGTTGATGCGGTCAATGTCCGCCTGTATTCAATGTGATTCTTCAGATAGGTCATGTTCTGCGATGCGCCATCGGTCGTGTTGCGCGTTCCCCCCGTAGCGCCGGAGGCATTGCCCGCCCCGTTGCGAGAGGCCGTCTGATTCACCGTGCTTGAGTGAACATTTGTTTCCACACCTTCCGGAACGAATTCTGCCAGAGTGAAATTGGCCACGAGGCACCATTCCTTGGCATTCGCCCTGTTCAAGACGCCCCTGCCAACGAGGTTTCCAAGCAAGCCGCTGCCCGAAGCGTCTGCAGCGGCTCCAGCAGATCCATGAGCAACGGTTCGGCCCGTGCCATCTGTGCGGTCGCCTGCTTCGCGACGATCAAACGACGTCAGGCGAAGCTGGAGCTTGTAGTTCGCTGTGTCGGGATTGGCCACAATCTGGTAGCCCTGCTTTGTCAATTCATCTCGGAGTTCGGTTCGCATTTGGATATCGCGGCCGGTCGCATCGTTGAACTGAACATAGATAGTCCGGCGTTCAGGTGATGGCGGGTTGATCTCTCCAAGATCTGCATCCCACGTCACGCGTTCCCGACCAGTTGCGTTTTCCTCGCCGGTCATCACGCCGATCTCGCGACAACCGGCCTGGCTGAGCAGGAAGGTACCGATGAGGAAAATGCTTGCAAACTGCTTCATGTTGGCTCTCCGTTCACGTTGTTAACCCCACCGCTGAATCAAGGCCGCACTTGCTGCCATACCGAAAGCAAGAAAGTCCCACAACAGATGGAACTTGTGCGCGGTGAGAGTGCTCCACTAAGCGTTCTTTGGATCAAGAGCCCTTCAGCTTGACGCGATTCACAGAGTCCGTTTGGAGAAAGTCTGGATTTCGCTTATCCCTCGCCAAGGCCCAGCTCGGCCAGCGCACCACCGTCTGGTGCCCACGCTGCCAGAAGTGAGCACCACCTCCAACAACCCAACACGATGTGCCACCGATTCCCGGCTTGAAGAATCGGTGTCCCCGTTCTGGCCTTCTGCCACAGCCCCCACATCCGGTCTGCTTCCAGCCCGGCCCACCCTCCCCCTCTGAACTCTGAACTCTGCAATTCCCTCCCCGCCCCCTCCCTGCTCTCCCCGCCCCCTGGTCCCTCT
>JBILUL010000254.1:0-4883 GCA_044371005.1 Phycisphaerales bacterium
AAGAACCGTTCGATGTCGCCGCCGTCGACGCCGCCGTCCTGGTTGACGTCCGCCGCGGGATCGCCGGTTTCCCAGATGACGAAGAACGACTCGATATCGCCGCCATCGACGCCGCCGTCGCAGTTGAAATCACCGATGCAGACGCTCACCATCGCGGGGAGCGTCGTCACCTCGCCGCACCCGTTGTTCACGCGGCAGGTGTAGCTTCCGGCATCATCGGCATTCGCGTTGATCACCAGCGAGGCCGTCACCGCCGTCGGATTCATCATCGCATCGACCGCGATGTCATCGAGGTACCACTGGAACTGCAATGGACCGCTGCCGGTGGCTGTCGCGGTCAGCGTCAACGGCTGGCCGACGCAGGTGGTTTGTGACTGAGGTGAGGTTCCAATCTGCGGCGCGGAGCAGGCAGGGCTGCCAAGACGCGAGAGCCCGACCCTGTACCCCGAGAAGGCCGCGTCGGGATTGAATCGGGCGGAGGCGATCAGCGTCACTCCGGCTTCGCTTACGATCGACGGAGTGATGTCACCACCCGTCGAGGCCTGAACTGGGAAGCCTGCTGCATCGAGCAGTGTCCCGTTCTGGTCGACTCTCGCCGCGTAGACGTCGGTGCGTGCATCGAAGAAGGCCTGCTGTGTCCGCTGGTCTTCCCACGCCACGACATAGGTCGTGCCATCCCACGACACCGTCGGCCGCAACTGGCGACCGGCCGCCTGCGCCACGGTGAGCGTGCTGCCATACGAACCGTCCAGATTCATGATCCGTCCGGAGATGGACGTATCCGCACTGGACAGTGTGCCGCTGCGCCACACGAGCAGATAGTTGCTGCCTGAATACGCGACATCAAGATCTCCGGTGCCACCGGAGACGGGTGTGGGGTTCACCGCGGCGAGTGGGGGGCCACTGGGCGGCACCTTGGCGATGAACGCATCGCCTTGCGTCGCCAGTGACGACCACATCGCGTGGCCAGTAACCAGCCAGCGCGTTCCATCGCTTCGCACGCGAGCAAGACTCGTGACAAACCCTGTCGCCACGATCACGCCCGTGCCGTCGGTCGTCGTGCCGGTGGTGCCGCTGAAGCGACTGCCCATGAGGTTCATCGTGCCGATGGACTGATTGAACCGCGTGGCGACGATCAGGAACTGATCGCCCAGCGCGCCGATGGCGGGATTCGTTCCCGTCATCACCGAAATCGGCGTGACATCGATGAAGGTGCCGTCAGCGGCAACGCGACGAGCCTTCACCTGCGTGGCCGTCAAGCCCGCCAATCCCTCATCCCAGACCACCATGTAGACCGACCCGTTCCATGCGATGCCGACGCGGCCGATCGTGACGCCCCGGTGAATCTCGACCGGGCCACCGCCGATGGGACTGCCGCTTTCGGTGAGTCGCTGGAACATCACTCGATCGTCGTTGGCGGACTCGCTTGCATAGACCAGCGTGCGAACGCCCTCGTCACCGAGAATGAGCTCGGGCGAACGCTGCAGACGCGTGCTGACGGTCGCGCACACTTCGGTGCCGGGCACATTCGATGCAGAGCAGCCGATGGAGAAGGCGTTGGAATCCGACCCGAGTGCAGCGCGTGAGTCATCCCAGAAAGCCCGGATGCCACCACCCTGCGCAGCCGGCGCGGCATGCAGCTGCATGTTGTACGCGTTGCTGTTTGTGCCGGTGATGGTGATGGGCAGCCTGACTCCCGCGGGATCGAGCACGGTGCCCGCCGCGTTCACGCGGCGTGTGAAATGATCGCTCGCCGCACCCCACCGCACCCACCAGTTCGTGCCATCATGAGCAAGCGACGTCGAGTAGTACTGAATGCCCGGATCGCTGAAGAGCGGCGTGCCGGCGGGATTCGCAAGGACGCCCGTAGTCGACATGCGTGAACCCACCAGATCCGTGAAGTTGGCGATCCATGTGACATAGAAGCCCGTGCCATCGGTGGCGATGTTCGCGCCAGGTGCGTTGAACGCCGCGGCGGCTGGCAGACTACTGAGCGGAATCATCCTCGCCCGAGTCTGACTTGAGTTGTTCCAATCCGGGCCGGTTGCCAGAAATCCGGAACCATGCCCCAGGACGCGGACCGGCCCATAGACCCAGTCGATGAGCATGATGGGCGACGCATCGATCCACTGCCCGGCATTGTTCAATCGCTGGCCAGCCAGATACGTTCCGTATCCATCGGCGTGATAGATCTGCTGCGTGATGAGCCACTGCCCGCCGCTGCCAGCCACGGCAAAGCCGGTGCCCGGTGCTCCGAAGTTGAAGGGCTGTGCATCGAGAACCTGACCAGTGCCACTCACGCGGCGAGCCCTGAGCTGCGTCTCGAAGTACCCACCGACTGGGTCCTGCGACTGGTAGACCACCAGCCACGACTGGCCATTCCACGCGACCATCGGGCTCTGCTGATTGCCGTAGTCGCCCGCGATCACGAACGGCTCACTCTGGGGCAGACCGTCGGCACCGACCAACACCCCGAAGATGTCGTTGTCGCTCTGGACCGCCTGGCTTGTGCCGCTGCGGGCTCGCGTGTCGGACCAGACGACCAGATAGACCGATCCGCCCAATGCCGCGGCGACCGAGTTCTGTGAATCGCTCGACGGGGCGATACTCGTATCACCCGGGAGCAACCCCAGATCAAGGACTGGCTCGGCTCCGGCAGTGGGAAGCAACCCAGCCGCGGCCCAGAGAATGCCAGCCGCGAGCTGGCGTGGAGAGAATGGACGACGAACATCAACAGCGTTCATGAGAACTCACTTCGCGCAAAGGCTCCGGGGAACGGCCGCACCAGCTCCTGGCGCGATGATCGCACCTGCTGGACGTTCCCCAACACCGACACACCCGCGGCACAGCCTCATTCCATCCATCCATGCGTCCAATAGTTGACGCCGTTGTCACGAATCACCTCTCATTCTTGCACGCCAACGCCCCGAGCCAAGCGAACAGATCCCGCAATTCATCACCCCGGGGCTGGCCGTACCCTCCTTCATGGAATATCGCACGCTCGGAACGACCGATATCAAGGTCTCGGTCATCGGATTCGGCTGCTGGACCATGGGTGGGCCCAACTGGTCCACCTCCAATGGCCAGTCCATCGGCTGGGCCGATGTGAACTTCGACGAAGTGACCGCTGGCATCAAGGCCGGGCTTGATGCGGGTGTGAACCACTGGGACAACGCCGACATCTATGGCAACGGCAAGGCCGAGCGGCTTCTGGCCATGTGCTTTGACCGTCTGGGTGTTGATCGGTCCAAGCAGGTGATTGCCACCAAGGTGGGCCACTTCAAGGGCACCGCGCCGCATGCGTATGAGCCGCGGCATATCCGCAACCAGTGCGAACAATCCCTCCGCAATCTCCGCACCGATCACATCGACATCTACTACTTCCATCACGGCACCTACGTCGGCCCCGGCTACGACGAGCAGCCGCACGACTATCTCGAAGAAGCCGCGGCGACCATGCACGCGCTCGTGAAGGAAGGCAAGGTCCGCGCCATCGGTCAATCCGCGTATTCCGATGATGACTTTGAACGCGCGGTGCCGGTGCTGCGGCCGCACGTGCTGCAGAACAAGGCCAATCTCCGGTACGACGATTTCATCCGCCCCGGCTCGCGCTGTCAGGCGCTGATGGAGAAGTACCACTGCTCGTACGTTGCGTTCGGGCCGCTGGATCAGGGCATCCTCCTCGACAAGTTTGATCCCGCCAATCCGCCCGCGTTTGAGCCGGGCGACTACCGCACCAGCCGCAAGGACTTCAACACGCAGACCCTGCTTGCGGTCCGTGAGAAACTGATGCAGGTTCGTGCGCGGCTTGGCAGCAAGGCTGCGCCGGGCTCGACGCATGACATCGCCTTCCTCTCATCGGTGGCAAGCCGCTGGCTGCTGGCGCACCCGCGTGTGTGCAGCGCGATTCCGGGCTTCCGCAATGCAAAGCAGGCTGCGTGCAATGTGCAAGCTGCGGCGGATGGACCACTCGCCGCGGCGGACGTGGCGTGGCTGCGGGATCTCTTCCGCGCCTGAGCCCCCGCTACCCCCACCCCCCTCCCCCTGGCAGCCTGCGACGCAGAATCTCTCTCTGATCGAACTCGAACACTTCAATCCGCACCGGCGAGGTCCATTCATGTCTCTGATCTGCGTGCCCATCATCGTCCACGACCTGGCACCTGCACTCGCGGACGCCGCCGCCGCGCGCGATGGTGGCGCGGATCTGGTGGAGTTTCGCATTGATGAGTGCTTCTCCGGTTCGGGCGATGCCGCGGAGGAGAAGCTCATTCACGAGCTCACGGCGCAGTCACCTCTGCCGTGCATCATCACCTGTCGCAGCGCCAAGGAGGGGGGCGCGTATGACGGCGATGAGATGGAGCGCGTCTCGCTCTACGAACGCCTCGTGCTGGGCGGCGACGTGGTGCATCCCCCCCGCTACCTTGATATCGAACTCGATGCGTACTCGGCATCGGCCAACATCCGTCAGAAAATCGATCTGGCGGTGCAGCATCCGGGGCAGGTCAGAGAGGTCTCGACCGGGTTGATTCTCTCGCTGCATGATTTCACGACGCGTCCGGCAGATCTCTCGCGGCGAGTGCTCAAAGCCGCGGCAGAGCCCGCCGCGGCGGTGGTGAAGATCGCCTATCGCGCCCGCTCACTGCTGGATTCTCTCGAACTGCTTGACCTGCCTGCCCATCTCCAGCGACCGACCATCGCGCTTGGCATGGGGGACTTTGGCGTCATCACGCGGCTGCTGGCTCCGAAGTTCGGTGGATTTCTCACGTTCGCCGCGTTGCGGCAGTCGAGTGCGACTGCACCGGGCCAGCCAACGCTGAGCGAACTGCTCAACACCTACCGCTTCCGTCAGATCAAGCCTTCCACCTCGGTGTATGGCGTTGTCG
>JBILUL010000101.1:0-17216 GCA_044371005.1 Phycisphaerales bacterium
TGAAGTTGCGAGTCACGATGGGGCCGTCGCCGAAGACGCTTTCGGCGAGTTTCTTCGCTGAAGGCGCATCAAACTCGGCGAGAAACCCAAGTCGCCCGACATTGACGCCCAGCATCGGCACGCCCAGGTGTGCGAACCTTCGTGCCTGCGAGAGCAACGTGCCGTCGCCCCCGAAGACCACCAGCAGATCCGCCGCGGCCGCGACTTCCGGCACCGGCCCATTGTCGGCAGGGAGCGTGGCGAGCACGCGGCCGTGCGGCGCGACGAGCGGTGCGAGCTGACCCGCCGCGGCGAGCGCCTCGGGCTTTTCCTGATTCACGAGAAAGAGTGCGGATCGTCCCATGTCAATGACGGTGACTGCAAATCGGATCGGCCAAGGCTACTTCGAGCACCAGAGTCTATCCGGATCATCATCCGTCAGCGAACAGGCCTGTTACCTGGCAAATCGGTTACTTGGCAAATGCACGCGATTCGACATTGGCTGCGCCGCGGATCGCCGCGGCGAGGCCCGAACGGTCGATGCCCGCCTCCGCCAACTGCCGCGAACGTGAATCCTGATAGATCCACGAGTCGGGCAGGCCCAGACGCGTGATGCTCTGGACGGGATATCCGCTCGACGCCGCGGCTTCGAGCACGGCCGTGCCGAACCCGCCGACGATGCTGTGATCCTCGACCGTGATGATCGGCACGCGGCGAGCCAGCAACTCATTGATGAGCGATGCATCGACCGGCTTGGCAAATCGCGCATCCCACACGCCCACGCGAAGATCCTGCGCCAGTTCGGTCGCGGCTTCATGTGCGGCGAGGGCACATGTGCCAAAGGCAAGGACCGCCACATCCGGCGTCGGTGCCGCCATATCCGTTGAAAGCCCCGCAAAGGCGGGCGTCAGGCAGCGAGCCTTGCCCAGCACGAAGGGAGGGCACCCCGCAGCACTGAAGCGATCGCTCACATTGTCGCGCGGGTAACGGATGCTCGAAAGACCAGCGTCGTAGGAACGCATGAACTCAAGGCCGGCCACCAGCGAAGGCTCATCCATCGCGGCGGTGATCACAGCGCCCGGAAGGGTCCGCAGCAGAGCGGTATCGCAGAAGCCATGGTGCACCGCGCCGTCGCCGCCGACCAGACCGGCACGGTCAAGGCACAGCCGCACGGGCAGGCCCTGGAGAGATGCTTCCTGGAAGGCCTGGTCAAAGGCCCGCTGCATGAACGTGGCATAGACCGCGAAGAAGGGCTTGAAGCCCGTCTTCGCCAGGCCAGCCATCATGTCCAGTGCATGGCTTTCGCAGATGCCAACGTCCCATGAACGATCCGGGAACTTGGCGAGTACTTTGTTGATGCCGGTTCCATCGGGCATCGCTGCGGTGCATGCGACGACCTTGGGGTCGCGCTCCATCATCGAGACCATGGCATCGCCGAAGGCTGTCGTGAAGCTGCGTCCTTCGCTCTTGAGCTCGACGCGGCAGCCCTCTTCCTGCATGTCGCCATCCACCGAGAAGGGCGAAGGCGAATGGAAGCGGCTGGCATCGTTCTCGGAGAACTTGAAGCCCTTGCCCTTGATGGTCTTGACGTGCAGCACCATCGGACGGTCCATGTCGCGTGCTTCACGCAGCACTTCGATCAGACCTGGCAGGTTGTGGCCATCGACAGGGCCAACGGTCAGCAGCCCGAAATGCTCGAACCAGTTGGAATCGTTCACCGCGGCCTTGGTCGCTTCCGTGGCGCGATGAATCGCATCCTTGATCGTGCCCCCGCCCGGAAGGTGCGTCAGCGCTTCCTTCGCACTCTTCTTGAGGTCGGCGTAGACATGGCTCAGCCGCACCTTGTCGAAGTAGTGGGCCAGCGCGCCCTGGGGCTTGCTGATCGACATGCCGTTGTCATTGAGAATCACCAGGAACTGCCGCTTGAGCGTTCCTGCGTTGTTCAAACCTTCCATCGCCACACCGTTGGCAATGGACGCATCGCCGATGATCGTCACGACGCGACGGCCCGCCGGATTGCCCTTGGGGTCGAAGGCTTCCTTCGTCAGGGTGTCGCCGCGTGCCATGCCTACGGCCGTCGAGATGCCCGTGCCCGCGTGTCCGACGCTGAAGAGGTCGTAGGGCGATTCACGAGGCTCGGGGAACCCGGCCATGCCAGCACGCGTCCGAAGCCCATCGAGCATCGGGAGACGGCCCGTCAGCAACTTGTGCGGATAGCACTGGTGCCCCACGTCAAAGAGCAGTCGGTCAAAGCCGAAGTCAAAGACATAGTGCAGCGCAATGCTCAACTCAACAACGCCCAGATTCGGCGCGAGGTGGCCACCGGAGCGAGCCACCTGAGTGCAGATCGCCTCACGGATCTCCGCCGCGAGCTGCGGCAGCTGATCAACGGTGAGCTTGTGAACGTCGTTGGGAGTCTTGATCGTCGGGAGCAACTTCATGCGTGGGTGAGCTCGCGCTTCGTGCCGGCTTTCACTGGATTCTGAAAATACTATAGCTCCCGCTCTGAGAAAAAGAGCAGGATGTCAGCACCTGTTCGGGTGATCAAGTGGCAACCCTTGCAGATCCCACGAGGGATTCGCCGCGGATTGGAATTCAGATTGGCCTGGGTGTGCTTCTCAACTACGTCGGGGCCATTCACTTCGTTCGGGAAAGCACCTGATTGCACAACATCCGCAGCGGCTCTGCCCGGGGGCCGAACGCGGCGAGGGCTTCGATGGCCTTCCCGGTCTGCTCCCGAGCCGCCCGTTGGGCACCCTCAAGACCGAGAACTCCCGGGTACGTCAGTTTGCCTGCCGCGGCATCCTTCCCGGTCCGCTTGCCCACGTGCTCGGCCGACTGCATCACATCAATCAGGTCATCGGTGATCTGGAAGACCAGACCCAGAGCCTGGGCATACCGCGACATCGCATCCAGCGCGCCCGGGCCGACCTCAAGGCCAGCCGCCGCGGCGGCGAGCACGCCCATCCGGCACGAAGCCGCGATGAGTGCGCCGGTCTTGTTGGCGTGAATGCTCTCAACCCGTTCCATCGCCCGAAGAGCAGGATCAAGCCCGCCCAGAGTGTCGTGGACCTGACCGTGAATCATCGCCGCGGTCGCTTGCGAAAGTTCCCGCACGTGTTCGGCGACATTGGGCGTCCGCTCCGCCAGCAGTTCAAAGGCCAGCGTCAGAAGCAGATCGCCGGTGAGGATCGCCATCGCTTCGCCTGCATGGCGGTGCAGCGTCGGTCTGCCGCGGCGGAGATCATCATTGTCCAGCGCGGGCAGGTCGTCGTGCACGAGGCTGAAGCAATGGACCAACTCAAGTGCCGCGGCGGGTGCGAGGGCCATCGAAGCGGTTCCCCCGCACGCAATGCACGACTGCATGCACAGGACGGGCCGAAAGCGTTTGCCCGGACCCAGCAGTGCGTATGCCGCGGCATCATGCAGGTTGGCTGAATAGCCACGCGAACTGAGAAACTCGATCAGGTACGGATCGATCAGCGACGCGACCGCAAGCGGGTCCGCGGCGGGCGCAGTGACGTCGTCGCTGACGGCTGGACGGGAGGACATGCGTGTGAGATCCGGATCGTTCGAGAGAAGTGCGAAACCAGAGAAAGGCGACGAGACCGGCTCAGGCGGGGCGTTCTTCGCTCTTGAGCAGGTTGTGGATCTCCTCGGCGGTCTGTGCCGCGTAGATTCGTTCGCGGAACTCGTCCATCGTCATGAGGCGGCTGATGCGGGCGAGGGCCTGAATGTGGTCGCTGGTGCGATCCGGAGGGCTTGCAAGCAGAACGATGAGTTTCACCGGCTTGCCGTCGATGGCTTCGAAGTCCATCGGAATCGCGGGCTTTCCGATCGCCATCGAGAGGGCCGTCATCCCCGCGCACTTGCCGTGAGGAATGGCAAGCCCATGTCCGATGCCGGTCGTGCGGGTCTGTTCACGGGTCCACACCGCTTCGCTCAGCGCCTTGGCATCGCTTACCCGACCCGCCGCGGCGAGCACATCCACGAGTTCGTGAATGACGCCCTTCTTGTCGGTCGCTTTCAGCGGGGCGCGGATGCAAGACAGGCTGACAATGTCCATCAAGTTCATCGAACTGCTCGCTGCAAAGGGTGCCGAATTTGGGGGCGACACCCCGTTGGATCGCTCATGACAGACGCCGGATTGACAAACCCGCCCGGCGCGTCTTCGAGTGTACGCCTCACGCCTGCACCAAACCCAAACCCATCACCGACTCTTGTGACGACGCTTCGGCGTCGTTCGGTCTTCGGTAGTATTGCCCCAAGGCGAGGATTTCACATCCGCACCATCATCGCCGCGAACGCGCCATCGTGATAGCCGGCCGGATCCTCGCCCGGCAGGCCGCCCGGAAGCGTCTGCTCCTGCCACTCGAGCTTCAGGTCGCCGCCTGCCAGTACCCAGTCGAGCTGACCGACATTCTCCGCGGGATCAATGCTGCAGGTTGAGTAGCAGAGCACGCCCTTGGGCGAGAGGAGCTTGATGCCCGATTCGAGAATCTGCCGCTGCGTTTCGACCAGACGCTGCGTCTGCGCCTCATCAAAGCGGTACTTGGCCTCCACACGCCGCGCCAGCACTCCCAGATTGGTGCACGGCACATCCAGCAGCACCAGTGCCGCCTTGGCCTGCCAGTTTCGATACACCTCAGGCAACGGAACGACCTTGACCCTGGGGCCGATTTTCGCGGCCACCTGTGTCAGAGTTCGCGCCCGTTCCGGCGCGGGGTCCGCGGCGATGATCGTCGCCTTCGGGAACGCCGCTGCGAGCTGCCGCGTCTTGGTGCCCTGCCCCGCACACACATCGATGATCACACCCTCACCCACCCAGTCGGTCCCGCTCTTCCACGCCCGCAGCCTTTGCACCGCCAGCGACGAAGCCGCGTCCTGTACCCACACATCCGACCGCTCCGCGAGGAGCGTGGCCAGCTCATCGCGCCCGCCAGTGAAAACGCTGCTGGCGCTCATGCGATGCGGCGTGCAGAGTTCGGTGATCGGTGGCCAGGCATGGGTCGTGCACAGAGTCGTCGGCGGGTCACACAGATCATGCGTCACGATCTGCTGCGCACGCTCGAACCCGAATGTCTCGCACCAATGCTGCACCAACGCGGACGGATGGCTGGTGGCAATCGCAAGACGGATGATCGGATCCGGCGGCAGTACCGCCGCTCGCAGCACGAGTGCACGACCGTCGGAAAGAGGAATCTCATCCGCCCGGTTGGCCCACGAAGGCCGGTAGGTGCGCTCCGGCAACTGCATCGGGCTTTCGCCTGGCGTCGCCACCAGAGAACCCACCTTTCGAAGCACGGCATTCACGAATCCGCCGACGCTGCTGCGGGTTGCATTCTTCACCCACTCGACCGAGGCGTTGATCGCCGCGTGCGGGGGCACCTTGTCCATGAAGATCATCTGTGCGGCACCGGCGAGCAGTGCAGCCTGCGTCTGGGGTTCATTTTCCCGGAAGGGGCGGGGGGTGTACTGCTCGATGAGGTACCCAAGCGTGATCCAGCGGCGAATCACTGCGTCGTAGACGGCGTGCGCAAACGCCGCGTCCCGATCTGAGAGATCCTCGGTTTCAAAGGCTGTCAGCGTGAAGTTGGGGAACTCCGCTGCTTGCCGCGCCAGTGCATTCATCACCGTGCTGCGAGCCCGATCCGCCGAGAAATACTCGCGCATCGGCGCGGCCTCAGAGGGGCCGCCCTCGCCCGGTGCCCCGCCCTCGCGGGTGCGGGGGAATGAGCCCGAACTTCGCCGCGGCTGTCCGCCGGGTCCATCGCGTCGCCCGTCGGGGCCCCTGGGGCCTTCGGGCCGTCTCTGGCCATCAGGACCCCTCCCCCCGTTGGGATTGAAGCGGCGGTCGGGGCGGCGGTCGGAGTTGTTGGAAGGATGCGGCACTTGCTGCGAGTGTATAGGCTTTTGGCATCAAAGCGCACGAAGGCCAACCCAATCCGCCCGAATCGCAGCAGACGCACCGTCTGCCGGCGCTTCCTCCGTACTTTGATCCCAGGCGTGTCATGCGGCAAACCCGGGCTCTGGGACCTGCCGGAATGCTCGCCGGAATGCGGATCCGCAAGAAACTGGTGGTGCTGCACACGATCTTCTCGGTCGTGCTCGCGGCCATCCTGCTGGTGGCCATCCGCCCGGCGATGAACGAAGTGGTCGACCAGGCTGAAATGGAGCACGCCCGCATCATCCTCGATGCGATGCTCCCTTCCATCGAACGCACCCCGGGCGTCACCGCTCCGCCGACCAACGTCGGGCGCACCATCGTCGAGCTTCGGAGCGGCACTGCGCACGAACTTCAGATCGAGACGACCGCAGCGGAGTTCGCGCTTGGTGCCCCCGGCCGAGCCGTTGTCACCCGCACCAGCGCGGCGGGCAGCGGGGCCATTGCCTTCACGCCCACGCGGGCCGAGAAGGGCGAGTCGTTCCACGTTGTGCATGTGACGATGCCCGAGGCCCGCGAAGCGGCCTCGCAGGTCTACTGGCTGCTTGTGATCGCGCTGCTGGCGGTCTACGCCCTGGTGGCGCTCGCACTCGAAGTGGTGATCATGCCGCCCACGGTCTACGCGCCGATCCAGCGCATGCTGATTGCTGATGCTGCGGTGCAGTCGGGGCGCAAGCAGGATGAGCTCATCCCGGAGGCGGTGATTCCCGGCGATGAACTGGGCGAGATCATGCGTTCGCGCAACGAGTCGATCATCAAGCTGCGCCAGCAGGAAGAGGCGCTTGCCAACGCCATCTCCCAGCTCGAAGTCGTGGCGACGGATCTCAAGCGCAAGAACCATCTGATCGAGACCGCGCAGCGCAATCTCGCCGAGTCCGATCGTCTGGCCAGTCTGGGCATGATGTCCGCAGGCATCGCGCACGAACTCAACACGCCGCTGGCGGTGCTCAAGGGCTGCGTCGAGCAGATCAGCGACAAGCCTGAGCAGCCGGTGGAGCCCACGCGCGTGGCACTCATGCTGCGCGTGGTCGTGCGGCTTGAGAAGCTGGGTGAGAGTCTTCTGGATTTTGCACGGGTTCGCCCGCCGGCGAGCCGCGAGACGCCGATTCACGATGTCGTGCAGGAGGCCATCACGCTCGTGCGGCTCGACCGTGATTCACGCGGGATCGAAATGGAGAACCGCATCGATACCGCAATCCGCGTCAATTGTGATGCCGATCGCATGGTCCAGGTCTTCGTGAACGTCATCCGCAACGCCGTCGATGCGCTCAGCCGCAAGGGCGGCACGACGGTTCGCATCGAAGCCGCGCGAGTTGAACGCTCCGGAAGTCCGCAGCTCTCGATCACTGTCACCGACGACGGCCCCGGCATCGATGCCTCGGTGCTGCCGCACCTCTTCGAGCCGTTCGTCTCCACACGCCTTGATTCACGAGGCACGGGTCTGGGCCTGGCCGTCGCCGAGGGAATCGTCAAGGAACACAAGGGCATGCTTCTGGCACGCAACCGCACCGATCAGCCTGGCGCCATCTTCGAGGTGGTGTTGCCGCTGGATCAGCCCGTCAGCGCCCGCTGATGGCGGATCGAATCGCCCGGGAAAGGCCGCCCAGAGCCTCCGCGGAGTGCAGCGCAAATGGCCACGTGCGATCGAAGACCACGTCCGACAGTTCGGCCGAATCATCGAGTTTCGCAGCGTCGTGTGCAAGTCCATCGAGGCGAGCCTGATGTGAGGTTCGCATGCGACCGAGAAGGTCGTGCAGCTGCCGGTAGAGAGTCGCACGCAGCACGCGGTTGCCGCGAGCCTGTTCGAGTTGCGTGAGAAGCGACTGCTTGGCCGCCGCGGCGGCCGTGTCGTCGAGCAGTGAAGGGTCGTGCTGCGCGCGGTGTGCCAGCCAGTGGGCCTGAGCGATCTGCTGGGGCGTGGGGAGCTGGTGTGACTGCGCCATCGGGAGGTAGAGCGTCGCCGAGACGACGCACGTGGGAGCCAGCACCCAGTCGGGCATCCAAGCCTTGATCCATGCATCGGTGATCGTGTCGTAGCGTCCGCCGCCCATGCCGTGGACGAACAGATCGCACACGAACAGGCGCATGAAGGCCGTGAGCAGCAGGGCGCGTGGTGCAAGCAGTGATGGATCGGTGTGGTCAAGGTCCGTCGAGAAGGCTGGGCGACGCACACCAGTGGTGGGATCGATGCGCCAGAGCGGGAGTTCCACGCTGCCGTCGTGGATGGCAAGGGGAGCCACGCGAGCGTGGGGGACCGCCGCCGCGGCGAGGTTGTACTGCTGCACGCACGTAAGCGGATCGCGGCAGATGGCGGCCAGCAACTCCTCGAACCCCGGCGTCCGCGCGAGGGCGGAGGCAAAGACCATCTTGCCCCGTGGTGCATACGGGCTCATCGCTCGTTCAACGACTCGTGCCCACTGCGCGGCGAGGCTGGGCTCGCTTCGGTGCTCATCGAGCAGATCGAAGGTGTGCCCCAGTGCGAGTCGCACCTGCGGTGTGAGATTGTCGGGAAGTCTGGGAAGTGCGGTCGCGGGTGCCTGCCTCCCGGTGATCACTGTGTCGTTCTGCGGCGCGACGCGGATGGCCAGTCGCTGGGCGTCAAGCGTTGGAGCCGTGAGCAGTCCTGCGTCGTTGACATCCTGATCGACGACCACGTGCGACCATGCGCCATCCTGCACTTCCTCGCTGAGAAGGTGCGAGAAGATGTACTTGGCGAGAATGCCCGCGTGCCACATGCCGGCCTGGTGGCCCGTCATGATCTGCACCCGCCGCTCGGGCAGGCCCAGTGCGGCGCGAGTCTGCACCTTGCGAGCCAGTGATCGCTGCGACGAGGCACGCAGCGTCACCGTCCAGCCACCCGGCGGCGGATCGATGAAGAGCGACGCGGCGGGGGGAGAGGTTCCCGCTTTGCTGGCGTTCAGGTTCGCTGTGCTCTGGTTCTTCACGCCCAGCATTGTTCGGTGCTGCCGGCCTGCTGGCACGGGGGAAGGATGCACGGCTGACAGATTGTGACGGCCGGGTCCTTGGCCTCGCGCAGGCCCTGGGGCAGGCATGAGGCCTTGCGGGCCATCTCGCGGTGCAGGATGTGCCGGTAGTGCGTCAGGCGGTGCGTGGCATCATCGAGCTGGCCGCCAAAGGTGCGGGTCAGATCGTTGTAGATGAGTCGGACCGGGAGCTCTTCAATGCGAAGTCGAGCGGCGACCGCCTGCACCCAGAACTGCATCGGGAAGGCGTAACCACTGACAGTGGGGCGGAGCTTGCGGAGTGATTCCACCCGGTGAGCCTTGAAGCCGCAGAAAGCATCGGTGAGGCGCGTGCCGGTGTGCCGAAAGAGCCCGTCGTTGAGTTCGGCTGTGATGGTGGCGTTGATGGCTCGGCGCTCGGGCGGGGGAATGGTCCCATCCAGTGGCGGCAGCAGGTAGCGTGACCCGCTGATGATGTCGGCCTGGCCCGCGCGAGCACGCTCGAGAAAGTGCGGAATCGCCGCGGGTTCATGCTGCTCATCGCAGTCCATCGTGATCAGCCAGTCGTACCCCTCAGCGATCGAATACCGCATCGCATCCTTGAGGCTCTTGCCGTAGCCGCGATTCTTCGAGTGCCGGATGATCTCAACCGGGAATCGAGTGATCAGCGAGGGCGTGGCATCCGTGGATCCATCATCGATGACCAGCACGTTGGGGCATTGCTCAAGCACGCGGGCCAGGACGCCCTCGACGTAGCGAGCTTCGTTCAGGACCGGGATGGCCACAAGTGTCCGCATGACATGCTCCTTTCGCCGCGTCGAACCCGCAGCACCACGATAGGCCCACCCGAGGTGTCGTATCGATAAGTATCAATACGTTCGCATCGCTCACCTGTTCGGATTCGGTGAAGGAGAATGTTCAATGCAAGGCGTGTTTGGTCCTTGATCGGACTTTCAGCGCTTCGCGAAATCCACGATCACCGGCAGGTGATCCGCCGCAGCGGAGTCGCCCGCCTCCAGCTTCAGTTTCGTCAGCACTTCGGTGCTCAGTCGGCTCGTATCAAGCACGAACGCCTGACGCGACTTCACGGTTGCATCGGAATAGACCATCCAGTCAAGACGACCCGGCGTGAAGGGCGTGCCCGAATCCTTCCACGTGTAGTACGCCTGATCGCCATGCACCATCGCATCGGCTGCGGACATGTCCGTTCCATCGGTGTCGATCGAAGCACGCAGAAGATCAATCGGCGGGCGGCTGCCTACCAGGTTCATGTCACCGGCGACCAGTCGGATTGGTGGCGAACTCGCCGCGGCGCGCTCACTCATCGCCTTGTTGATCGCGCGGCATTCGGCCATGCGACGCCGATCCTCAACGCTGTCCTTGGTGCCGCGGCTCTTGAGATGGACTGATCCCGCGAGCACGGGTCCGATCGGGGTGTTGATCGTCGCACTCACGAACCGCACGGGGCGAGTCTCATCTTCACCCTTGTCGTTGCGGTAGGTGCAGGTGATGGGTTCGGAGGGGCCGGGCGTCAGCTCGAAGCGGGAGGCGATCAGGACGCCGCCGCCGTTGGCCATGGTGCCTGGTGCCTTGGCGACATACCAGGTGCCGCCGATGTTGGTGGTGAACCATGTCTGCACCGCCGCGGCATCGCCTTTGTCCCATTCCTGCAGCAACAGAACATCCGGCTTGGTTGCCGCGATGATCCTCGCGAAAGGTGCAGGATTCTCCACGGGCTTGCTCATCTCGATGTTCCAGCTGAGCACGCGGATTGAATCGGTGCCCGGTGCCGGCGGGTCTTCTGCTGTCAGACGCTTGCCGCCGGGGCAGACCGGGTCGGTCTTCACTTCAAAGACCTCGCTGGCTGCCGCGATCGAGTCGTTGGATCCAAGGACCGCGGCGAAGCCGCGGATGGAGCCGGGTGCCAGCAGGCCGGTGGCGGGAAGCCCATCGTTCTTGTCGGGCGTCCGGCTGATGCGGGCTTCGTACCAGCTTGAGGCGTAGGTGGGCGCGATGACGAAGTCGTAGTTTGAGGCCTCGAGCGGCGTGCGCTGGCCTGCACTGTTCAATCCCACGAGCTCAACGCCGTTCTTGCCGTTGGGCGAGAAGATGGCCATGAGGTCGGCACCGATGGCCGTCCCACTGAGCGTCATCGGCTTGCCGGTGGCCGGGTCGTTGTCGCAGTCGACGGCAAGTGCAACGCTGCGCTTCGCGGATTGCAGGGTGAACTGTTCATCAGCCACGGTGAAGCGGATGTACAGGTAGTGCTCGTCGGCAAACGCCGCGGCGTTGCCTGGCCATTCACTTGTGTCGCCATCAATCACGATCGACGTGAACTGCGGTTCTGCGGCCGCGACTTTGGCTTGACGGGCCGCGCACGCGCCTGCGAAGATGATCAAGGATGCCGCGGCAAACGCAGCGGCGGACAGACGCAGCAAGGAATGAATGCTCATGGAATCTCGAGTGCTTGACATGATTCAAGGAAGTGAATGTCGTTGAAGATCAGATGCAGAGGTCCTGGCAATCAGAACCGCCACTGGAAGCCGCCGCCCAGGAAGGGCGTGGCATCCACGGCTTCTCGCTCAATGCGCTCACCGTTGGTGTCATCGAGCGTCAGCTCCTGCGCAAAGACCATGCCTCCGTAGAGGTTCAGGCTCACCTGACGCGAGAAGTTGTACGTGAGATCGAGCCCGACAGGAATGCGGCGGAAGCGACCAACGCCTTCCGAGGCGGGGGCATCATCGTCGAGTCGGAAGTCGATGGATTCGATGCCGGCGCCGAACGCGATCTCAAAGGCTTCGGTTGGCGTGTAGATCAGGGCCATCAACCGACGACCCACGCTGGGAGTGCTGCGAAGAGCGAGTTTGTCGCTGATCTGCCAGTCAATCGTGACGAGGGGCAGCACCGAGAAATCATCTTCGAGCGGCGAACGCAGCGAGACGCCGCCGCCGATGCTGAAGCGATCGTTGACCTTGTAGGTGGCGCCGACGATGGCGCCGGCGGTGAGGGATTCACCGATGTCAGCTCCATCGGCATACGTGGCGCGGCCGAAGACGCCGGCCACGTACGACCACTGCTCATTGATGCGGTTGGAAAACGTGAGCGTGAGGTCAAGGTCGTTGACCCCGCTCCACGGATCTCCGTCAACGGAGTCAAACGCAGTGGCATCCTTGAAATCGAAGTTCCAGTGTTCGGCTCCGAGCGCCACGCCGATCTGCGAGTCGCTCAGCACCGGGAAGATCATCTGAAAGCCAGCGCCAAGGCGAGAGACCGACAACTCGCCCGCCGAATCGGTCAGGTCGGAAGCGAAGGCGTGGTCGGCGTACAGGTCAAAGGCGGCCCGCGCCTTGCGGTCTGCGGCGGGCGTGCTGAGTACCGGCCGGCGGGTCTCATCGACGACGGGCTGCACATCGACCTTGGCGTCCTGGAAGGTCAGGGCCGGCTCAGCGACGGCGTGGGTGCCGCAGGTGGCGAGCATGAGAGCGATCAGTGAGAGTGTGCCACGTGTCATGTGAGAATGCTCCGCGCGTGAGTGAACCGTGAAGAGGCCCGTGAAACCGGGCCGCCGCCGCGACCGACGGAAGGGGAGTGTAGTGGGGGAGCCCGGCGGGGCGCATCGGCGGGAATGCCCGGGGGAAGCGTGTGGCAAAAAGCAAGCCGCGGCGTACGTTGACGTACGCCGCGGCTGAATGAAGGCTTGGTTGAGCAGTGCGGGCCGGTCTGCGGCCCTGCCGCGGCGGGATCAATCGATGGTCTGGACGCGGTTGGAGCGACGACGATCGACGACGTTGATGCTCTTGGGGAAACGCTGGGTGTCGCTGGAGAAGAAGATGTTCTGGATGATGTCGGACTGTTCGATTGGAGTGCTGGGGGTGCTGCGGACGAAATCGGCGTGGCCGTCCGTGAAGACGAATGAGCCACCCTCGCGACCCTGGTTGTCGACCGGGGCGTACCCGCCTGGGCCGCTGGCGCCCGCGGGGACGCCAAACGAGTTGAAGGCGCCGGCATTGCCGCCGCCATACCAGGCCAGCGTGCTCACATCGGGTCCGTTGGTTTCGTCGCCCCAGTAGGGCGCGGGGGTCACGATGTTGGGTTCATCGGTCTTGAGGCCCACGATGTACAGGTACGAGATGTTGTACGAGATGACATCAGGTTCGCCGCCGGGCTGCTTGGGAATCTTCGAGGGTGCAGCGGTGTAGCTGGTGATCGTCGGCGTGGGCGAGTACGGGAAGCCGTACCAGCGATCTTCGCGATCGCGGGGGCTCACCAGGACACCCAGGCCTTCGAGATACGACCGCATGAGCGGCACAGTCTTGGGTGCTTCGCCGATGGCGGGGTTGTAGTAGTACGAGGCAGTGTCAGGGTTGAGGCTCAAGCCGCGGTACCCGTAGTGGCCGCTGGTGTCGCCATCGCCGACCTGATACAGGCTGAAGAGTCCGGCAACGCCGCCGTAGACGAACTGACCGCTCAGATAATCGTTGCTGCGGTAGTTGGGCGGAATCGGCATCACCGGATGCCAGTTCTTCCACTCGTTGGCGTAGAGCGTCATGCTCAGCCCCATGGAGCGCAGGTTCGAGAGGTTCTTGGCATCCTGAGCCGTTCGACGGGCCTTGCCCAGTGCGGGCAGGAGGATGCCGATCAGCAGCGCAATCACCGCGATCACCACCAGCAGTTCGATCAGCGTGAATCCCCGGTCGCGACGGCTTTGGGCAGAGAGTCTCGTTGGTGTTGCGTTCCGATTCATCGTTCAAGCTCCTCGTCGGCTCTGTCGGATCACCCGGCAGTTGCTGCGACACGTTGATTCCACCAGAAGTTGTCGAAACCAGAAGTCGTCGAAACATCCGGCGCGAATCACGCCGGGGTTGCCCACTGGTCCACTATGCACACCTGTGAACCCGACTCTCAGGAGCAACGGATCCTGGCTCCTGCAGTGTGACGCCGCAGAAGAAGACCGCGGTACTCTCGTTACGCTAACACGCCACACGCCGCATTGTCAAGCAAAAGATTCTCGGAACAATCAGCATTCGCTCGCGACAATTCGACCTTTTTTCCGTGCCAAACCCCGGTTCCATCACGTGGCTTCGATCGTCCAGTAACCTGCGGAAAATCCAATGTGAACAGTTACACGAAGACTGAAACGGTTACAAAACGTTTCATAGCTGTCAGGGAGTGATTTTTCAGCGTTCTTGCGTCGAAAAGCACACAAATGCATGCGTGGATCGGTGTTGGTTCACGGTACAGTTAAGTGGTCTGTATCAGCGCATTTTCAATGGCGCTGCCGCGAACCAGCCCGTTGCGGATCATTTCCGCCCCTCTCCGGGCGGGGTGCCGGAGCGTTGGAGGCTGGTCAGCGGGCGAACAGCGTGGTGCGGGTGCTCGTACTCGGGCGTTGTGACGGTTGGGAGATCAGCTCTCTTCGGGTGCGTCGCCGAAAGTCAGCTTTCGGCAGCGAGTTCCGGGAGAGGGCATCTGCAGTCGGCACGATTCCTGACGCGGCGATTCGCGTTCAGCGTTGTTGAGGCGTGACTGGTCCGGACAGATCTGTGTGTTCTCGTTCGAGTGTGACTTGTTCGAGCGTTTCTTGTTCGAGTGTGTACGAGAGAGTTCTCAAACTTTGTTGGAGGCAGTTCTCATGATGTCCAAGAGTGGTTTTATCAGCGCTTCGGTTCTGGTCTGCATCGCAGGCCAGGCAATGGCTCAGATCGACGGCAAGTTCACTGATGCTGCGGAACGCGCCAAGTACGGCGCGGCCAAGTGGGTCAGCACCAACACGACCGGCTGGGGCGATGCTGGCCCGGCCAATCCTTGCGATCCCAACGGTACCGGTGGTGATCCCGCCGCGGTCGGCACGGGTATCGAGTTCAAGATTCCCCTGGCTTCCATCGGCAGCGCCGCGGGCAACGTCCGCCTGCTGGCCTTCATCAACGGCCAGGCCCACGACTACGCCAGCAACCAGTTCCTTCCCGGCCTGCCCGCGGCGTCGGGCAACCTGGGCGGCGATGGCACCGGCAACTACACCGGCAACCTCGCCACGCTGAACCTCGCCACCATCGCTGGCAATCAGTTCCTCTCGGTCAACCTGGCGACGCTCGCCTCTGCGACCCCCACCATCGACGGCACGCTTGATGCAGCCTACGGCACCGCCAAGGCTCTTCAGACCAACCGCACCGGCTTCGGCAACGCCACCAACGGTCTGCAGACCGCCAACGGCAGCGAACTCGACGGCATGTACGTCTGCAAGGATGCCGACAACCTGTACGTCTTCATCAGCGGCAACGCTGAGAGCAACTTCAACAAGTTTGAGTTCTTCATCGACACCGATGAAGCCACCAACGGCCAGAACCCCATCGCCACGACCAGCCCCGATGTTGACTTCGGTGCTCTCGGCAAGCTCAACGGCATGACCTTCGATGCCGGCTTTGCTCCCGACTACTACATCACCTTCGGCTGCGGCGGCGGCAATCCCGACTACTACCCCAACTTCGCCGTCATCAACACCTCCGATGGCGGCTACATGGGCAGCAACATCGCCGGCAACGGTGAAGGCATCCTCGAAGGCGGCAATAACCGCGGCATCGAGATCGCTCTCAACAACAGCAACACCGCTGGCGTCGCTGGCGGATGCCCGCCCCCGGCTGGCAACGCCGACAATGCCAACGGCAGCGAAATCAATGCCGTCTACTCCTACGTTGAGGCCGGTCGCCTCTACGTGCTCGTCACCGGCAACCTCGAGTCCGGCGGCGGCACCCCCTGCGACGCAGGTGGCAACAAGCTCAACCTCTTCCTCGATGCTGACGGCGGCGATGGTCAGAACGTCCTGGCCGCCAACAACGTCGACATCTCGTACGGCAACCTCAATCGCCTCGCTGGCCTCACCTTCGACGAAGGCTTCAGCCCCGATTACTGGCTCAGCCTCAAGACCGGCGGCTCCTCGGCCTACATGGTCATGGACGCCTCGGTCCTCCGCGCTGGCGGCAAGCGCATCAACGGTCTGGGTAGCCCCCTCGACTACGGTGCGTACGACGGCGGCATCAAGGCCAACTACAACCCCGTTACCTTCCGCGGCAACTTCGTTCCCTGCAACGGCAACCCCAGCGATCCCATGATCCAGGACGGCTTCACCGCCAACCTGTACACGAACTTCGCTCCCCGCGCCGCTGCTGAGAGCCTTGCCCTCGACAACTTCAACCCGGTCGGCACCCCCGGCCTGCTCAGCTTCAGCGTCAACAACAGCAACTTCGGCGGCGTTCAGGGCACAGGCGGCAGCGTCGCTGATGCCGCCAACGTCACGACCGGCGTCGAGTTCTCGATCGACCTCACCGAGGCCGGTTGGGACGGCCAGTCCTGCATCAAGCTCGGCGGCTTCGTCGCCAATGGCGATGCCACCTACGTGAGCAATCAGATCATCGGCGGCCTCCCCGGCACCGACACTGCCTCGCTCGCGGCTCCGGCTGGCATCAACTTCGTCAACATCGAAGGCGACCAGTGGGTCTATGTCTCCGGCGATTGCAGCGCTGGCCCCACCTGCCCGCCCTGTGCCGCTGACTTCAACCAGGATGGTGGCGTCGATGGCGGCGACATCGAGTCCTTCTTCACCGCCTGGGAATCCGGCGCATCCTGCGGCGACACCAACCTCGACGGCGGCGTCGACGGCCAGGACATTGAAGCCTTCTTCTCCGTCTGGGAGAACGGCGGCTGCTAAGTCAGACTTCCCCCGATATCCGCCCGCGGGATCATCGGTGAACGTTTGAATCGAGATCGCGGCCCCGAACGGAGAGATCCGCTCGGGGCCGCTTCGTTTTTGCCTTGCATGCATGCTCGCCCCTGAGTGGAGTCTCCGTGGGCCACACATGAGTGCAGGACGCAGGGAAGCTCGGGAGCCAACTCCAGTTCTCCTTGTCGCCTTCTTGATCGGGCATCGTCTTTTCGGCTAGTCCAACACAACGTTCTTCCCGTGCTCTTTGGGCTCTTGTTCTGCCACTTTCCCCATCCTGTCAATCCTGTCCATCCATGTTCCCTTCTCTGCTGGGAACATGAATGAACAGGACCTGCAGGATGCAAGGCGTGAAGAGTGACGGGGCAGTCTGATGTGCGAAAGACGCTCGGAGAATGCGTTCGCCCTGGCCCGGAACCCCAGGCAAGAAAAACCGGAAGGCCGCGCACAGGGCTTGCCACGACGGTCTTTCTCGGGGTGTACGGCGAACGACGAAGGCGACGGACCAGAAACAAACGATGCAGTGTGCATCGAGCCCGCCGATCAACGCCTGATTCGCCGCGAGAAGGAAAGACAGGATTGCCATGAAGACGATCAAGACTCTGCTGTCCGCCGC
>JBILUL010000256.1:0-4838 GCA_044371005.1 Phycisphaerales bacterium
CCGCTGATGGCGTTGGTGACGCTCATGAGGGGCGTGTGCAGCGCGGGCTTGACGTTCCAGACCACCTGCCAGCCGACGAAGCAGGCCAGGATGAAGATGGTGAAGTGACTGAGGAAGGATGCGGGGGCGGCCAGACCGATGCCGACCATGAACGCCGCGGCGATGCCGATCCAGATCAGCGTGCCGGTCGCGGAGGCCTTGGCGGGTTTTGGCTTTTCAGCTTCGACTGCTGGCTGGACCTTGGTGGGCTTGACGGCGACGCCAGGTTCAGGCGGTGGCGGCGGTGTCGGAGGGGGCCAGGTGATCCGGCCTTCGTGCGTGACCAGTGCTCCCCGCACGACCTGGTCTTCGAGATTGATCGTGATCTTGTTGTCCTTGCCGACTTCATCGAGCAGCGTGACGACGGTGGTGCCGTAAAGCTGGCTCGAGAGGCTGGCCATGCGGCCGGGCATATCGGTGTAACCGACGATGCTCACACCCTTGTGAACGGCGACTTCACCGGGGCGAGTCATGGCGCAGTTGCCGCCTTGCTCCGCGGCGAGATCGACGATGACCGAGCCGGGCTTCATGCTTTCGACCATGCCTGCGGTGATGAGCTTGGGAGCGGGCTTGCCGGGAATGAGGGCGGTCGTGACGATGATGTCGACTTCCATCGCCTGAGCAGCGAAGAGTGCAAGCTCGGCGTTGACGAAGGCCTGGCTCATCTCGCGGGCGTAGCCGCCGGCGCCTTCGCCTTCTTCTTCGAAGTTGAGTTCGAGGTACTCAGCGCCCATGCTCTTGACCTGGTCGCGCGTGGCGGAACGTGGGTCGAAGGCACGGACCACGGCACCCAGAGCGCGGGCGGCACCGATCGCGGCAAGTCCAGCAACGCCCGCACCGATGACCAGCACCTTGGCGGGATCGACCTTGCCCGCGGCGGTCATCTGGCCCGCAAAGAACCGCGGATAGCAGTTCGCGGCCTCAATGATGGCGCGATAGCCAGCAATGTTGGCCATGGCACTCAAGGCATCCATCTTCTGCGCGCGGGTGATGCGGGGCACGCAGTCCATCGCGAGCGTAGTCACGCGCCGTTCACAGAGCCGCTCCATGAGCGCTCTGTTCTGCGAGGGCCAGACGAAACTGATGAGCAGAGCACCTTCGGGAATGAGATCCGCTTCATGCACATTGAGCGCGATGTTGTCTTCCGGCGGACGAACCTTGAGAATGACCTTGGCCGAGGCCCAGAGCTCGCGCACATCCTCGACGATGATGGCACCAGCCTCTGAATACGCGGCATCCGAGAGATCGGTATCGGCACCGGCTCCGGTTTGCACCGCGACTTCATACCCGGCTTTGATGAGGCGAAGGACCGTCTGAGGCGTCGCCGCGACGCGGCGCTCGCCCGGGTGCACTTCCTTGGGAATAACGAGTCTCATGGTTGCGGACTCCGAAGAAAAGATGTGGTCACAGGCTAGGCGCACTCAGGTGCCAGTTTCCCGATGCAGCACCATCGCTTGTCATCGCATTCGAGATTTGACCATCGTGATTGGTGGCGATCTGGCGCTCAGCCTTCTCAGGTTCTGGAATGCAACACCCTCCAAGTCTCACAGGTGAGAGGCATCAGGCAGGCAATCCCGACCGAAGCAGCGTGGGTATGATTGGGACAGTTGCAGAAACGTTACACCTCTCGTCATTGCTGGAGTTTGTTCATGCGCAGCATCACGTCTCTGGCGGTCTTGGCCGGTGTGAGTCTGGGTGCAATGCACGAGGGTGCAGCGGGCCAGCCTTTGATCCCGGCAGGGTCGGGCGCGTATTACTCGCAGCCGCCTGCGGGGGCAGCCGTGCCTTCGACCGCGGCGGGTGCTGCAGCGAGTCCGAACGTCACCGCATCGTTTTCGCAGCTTCCACAAGCCAACAAGTGGTGGTCATCGCTCATCTGGCTGCGGTACGCCGACAATCGCTTTGGGTTTTCGATGTATCCGCACCCGTTGGCGATGCGCTCTTACCCCAACGGTCTGGATATTGGGTATGTGCGCAATCCGGGCGTGTATGGCGAGGGGTATGGGTTTGATCTCAATCCGCCGACGACCGGCCTGCGCATGGGCGTGCTGGGAATGACGAGTCCGGATGTGCGCGTCGAGGGATATGGGGACTGGACTGTCACCGCCGCGTGGAGCGGGAATGGCCGCTCGATGAAGGCGACGTTCGGCCACGGCCTGCCCTTTGTCTACGCGACGGTCGCCGGTGGCGACGCGCAGATCACGTTCAATCCGGTGCCGGGAACGGCCACGGTGTGGGCGGACCGAGGCAACATCCTGGGCGTGACGATCGGCCCTTCTTCGTATGCGATCTTCGGTCCCGCCGGGAGCGATTGGACGGTCAACGCTGCGGGTGCCACATCGAATCTCAACGGTCGAGGCTACTTCTCCGTAGCCGCACTCCCCGCGGCGACCAATCAGGCACTTGACCTGTTTGCTGCCCATGCGTTCGCCTTCGTGACCGACAGCCGCGTTTCATGGAACTACAACGCCGCGGCTTCGACCGTGGATGCCCAGTTCACCCTCACCACCGTGAGCAAGGAGCAGGGACAGACCGTGCCGCTGACCGCGCTGTACCGGCATCAATGGCTCAACAGCACGCAGGCCACCACAACCTACACGTACCAGTCAGCCCGAGGAAGCATGAAGCTGGCCGAAACGGCCTCGTTCACGGTTCGATACCCGTTCCGAGGCCTGATTCCATCACTTCCGAATGTGGGCGCGATGTCCATGTCCGAGTTGAGCACCCTCGTTGATCAGTCAATCGCTTCAGGTCTTGGCGGCGGAAATGACACCTACAGCGCGGGCAAGGTCTACGGACGACTCGCGCAGTTGATTCAACTGGCGGACCAGGCTGGAAACACCGTGGCACGTGACCGCATGCTGACGTTCCTCAAGCAGGAACTTGAGGAATGGTTCACCGTCGGGCAACCCGGCAGCGGGCGCAGCGCCTACGGGACGATCGAAGCCGAGTCATTTGATTCCGCAACCGGCGCACATGCAGTCCAGACGCTCGGCAGCCGCGTGGCCGTCACGGGCATCGCGGGCGGGACCACGCTGCAGTTCCGAGGCGTGGACTTCGGAGCCTCGCGTCCGACGCGGCTCGTCCTCAACTTCGCCTCTGCAACCACCGGCAGCGGTCTGGTGGAGATTCGCGTCGATTCCCCGACCGGGCCGGTCATTGCCAGCGGCGGTCTTGGGTCCACGGGCGGCGTTGAAACCTGGGTCGAGGGTGCATTCGGCTATGGGGGCACCGTCGCCGACACGCTGCAGGGCGTGCATGATCTGTATCTCACCGTGACGACCCCGTATTCCGGGGAACTGCTGCGGCTGGATTCATTCCGGTTCGATCGCGCCGGGGCACCCGCTGATCGGTACTTTGCCTACAGCCCGACATGGCGCACGCTGCTGGGCTACCCGGATTCCTTTGGCTCCATCCACGATCTCAACGACCATCACTTCCACTACGGATACTTCATCATGGCCGCGGCGACAGTCGCCCGGTTCGATCCCGCGTGGGCGTCCCCCCAGCGGTACGGCTCGATGGTCAACCTGCTGATCGCTGATGTCGCCAACACCAACCGCGGGAGCACCCAGTTTCCGTTCCTGCGGAACTTTGATGCCTACGCGGGATATTCGCAGGCATCGGGGCATGCCGCGGCGGCAGCAGGGAACAACCAGGAGTCTTCGTCAGAGTCGATCAACTTCGCCGCGGGCGTGGCGTTGTGGGGAGCAGCCACCGGCGATGCAGCGTTGCGTGATCTGGGGGCGTTCCTCTACGCGAGTGAAGCCGCGGCGATTCAGCAGTATTGGTTCGATGCGGACGACGCAGTCTTCCCCGATGGCTTGACGCATCCGCTCGCAGCGATTGTGTGGAACAACGGTGCGGTGTATGCGACCTTCTTCAGCGGCGACCCTGATCTGGTGCAGGGCATCAACCTGCTGCCCGTCACGAGTGCCAGCCTGCACCTTGGGCTGCGTCCTGAGGTCATGCGGCGCAACTATCAGCATCTGGTACAGGCCACGGGCGGGAACCCCAACGACTGGCAGGACGTGAACTGGAGCGGTCTGGCGATGGGCGATCCGGCACTTGCAGCGCAATTGCTCGCGGCACGGCCGAACTACGCCGCGGAAGCTGGGGATTCCAAGGCTCGAACAGCGCATTGGATTCGTTCGCTCGCGCAGCTGGGCACGGTCGATGCCGGCGTCATGGCCGATGTACCCAACTACGCGGTGTTCACGAAGAACGGCCTTCGCTCGTACATCGCATGGAACCCGGGAGCGACGCCTCTGCAGGTGACGTTCAGCACCGGGTTCACGATGTGCGTGGCGGCCGGTCAGGTCCAGTACGCGGCACCTGGCACCGCTGCCGCGACCTGCCAGTGCGTCGGCGACTTCAACCAGGACGGCGGCGTCGATGGCAGCGACGTCGAGTCGTTCTTTCTCTTGTGGGAAGACGGAAGCGGCAACGCCGACGTCAATGCGGATGGTGGCGTTGATGGCCAGGATGTAGAGTTCTTCTTCACCCGCTGGAGTGCAGGCTGCTGATGCAGCGGCGCGTGCTGTCACGGCGCGGCGGGCGCGGCGGCGTGAAGGCGGGCGCGGCACTCCGGCAGAACTGATGTGAGTTGCCTGGTGAGTTCGCGCATCTGCTCAAGCAGGTCCGACCTGTGCTGCGTGGACCGGCCCTTGGCGACCATCTCCAGGTCCCGGGCGGTTGCGTGAAGTGCGTGACAGCCCACGGCACCCGCGGCACCCTTGACACCATGGGCCGCAGCGGCGAGTGCCGCGTCATTGGCTGAATTCACCGCCTCATCCATC
>JBILUL010000102.1:0-17170 GCA_044371005.1 Phycisphaerales bacterium
AGCAGCCGCTTCTACGTGCCATTCGAGCGTCGTTCTTCGCGTCATCTGGCACGTAGCAGACCGCTTTGGGGCTGCTGCGTGCTTCACACCCGCGACGTCGATCTCTCACTCCCACGCACCTGGTAGGAAGCACGCAGATGCGGCTCAAAGCCGCCGCTTCTACGTGCCATTCAAGCGTTGTTCTTCGCGTGACATGGCACGTAGCAGACCGCTCTGGGGCTGCTGCGTGCTTCACACCCGCCACGTCGATCTCTCACTTCCACGCACCGGGTAGGAAGCACGCAGATGCGGCTCAGAGCAGCCGCTTCTACGTGCCATTCAAACCGGGTGCCATTCAATTCCGGTCGCGATTAGACGATCCGATCATCCTTCGCGATGCCCAGCGCCGGACGCACATCGAGCTGCACCAGCACCTGGGCCTGGAGCTTCTTGGCGGTGTCCGGATCGACGTAGTCGGAGTGACACGAGAGCTTGGCATCTTCCTTGTCGGCCAGCTTCTGCGTCAGCGTGGACTTGGTCTTGTTGGCGAGGCGATGGATCTCATCGGGGCTCAGCACACCGCGTTTGGCGAGGATTTCCTGCTGCTCGGGCGTGAGGGCCCCTGAGCGGACAGCTGCGCCAGCCTTGCCGTTGGCACCGATGCGTTCGAAGCCTTCGGCCTTGCCGCTGGCGAACTCCTGGATTTCCTTGCTGATGCGCACGCTGCACCAGTCGTGCCCGCACATGGCGCAGAAGTCGGTATCGACATCGAGGTCTTCATCGTGGTACGCACGGGCGGTGTCGGGATCGAACGAGAGTTCAAAGTGACGGTCCCAGTTGAGTGCTGCGCGAGCCTTGGTGAGTTCATCATCGCGGTCGCGAGAGCCGGGGATGCCAAGCGCCACGTCCGCCGCGTGTGCCGCGATCTTGTACGCGATGCACCCTTGCTTCACATCATCCTTCTTGGGAAGGCCCACGTGCTCCTTGGGTGTCACGTAGCAGAGCATCGCCGCGCCGTGGAAGGCCATCGCGGTGGCACCGATGCAACTGGTGATGTGGTCGTAGCCGGGGAACATGTCGGTCACGAGCGGTCCGAGCACATAGAAGGGTGCGCCGTGGCAGATCGTGCGCTGAATCTTGCCGTTGAACTCAATCTGATCAAAGGGCACGTGTCCGGGTCCTTCGATCATCACCTGCACGCCGTGCCGCCATGCACGCTCGGTGAGTTCACCCAGTGTCGCAAGTTCAGCCAACTGCGCATCATCGGTGGCATCGGCCATGCCGCCCGGACGCAGACCATCGCCGATGGAGAAGGTCACGTCGTAGGCCCGCAGAATGCGGCAGATGTCATCCCAGCGGGTGTACATGGGGTTCTCGTCGTTGTGGACGAGCATCCACTTGGCGAGCAGACTTCCGCCGCGGCTCACGATGCCAATCAGACGGTTCTTCACGTACTTGAGGTGGCCCCTGCGCACGCCCGCGTGAATCGTGAAGTAGTCGATGCCCTGCTGCGCCTGGTGGTGCAGCCCCTTTTCGATGACATCCCAGCTGAGGTCTTCGATCTTGCGGCCGATGATCATCGAGTAGATCGGTACCGTGCCGATGGGCACGCACGAGTTCTGCACGATGGCCGCGCGGCACTCATCGAGGTTGCCACCTGTGGAGAGGTCCATGACCGTATCGGCGCCCCACTTCTCAGCCCACTTGAGCTTTTCGACTTCTTCGTGCGTGCCGCTGCTGACGGGCGAGGCGCCCATGTTGGCGTTCACCTTGGTCTTGCTGGCGCGACCGATGCACATGGGGTCGAGCTTGCAGGAAAGGTGATTGATGTTGGCGGGAAGCACCATGCGGCCTGCCGCGACTTCATCGCGGACCTGCGCGGGGGTCAGATGCGGTTCGCGCTGAGCCACGCGCTGCATCTGGGGCGTGATGATGCCAAGGCGTGCATGCTCGAGCTGGGTGATGGGCTCGAAGCCCTTGGGGAAGGTGACGCGAAGGCGATGGGCCTTGCCGCGGCTTGGCTTGGCGGTATTGAACTCGACACACGCTGAACCCGCAGCAACAGCCGCGGCACAGGCCTTGCCCGCCGCGAGGTGCTTGACCACGTGCGGGTGTGCCGAAACCACCTGCCCGGCAAAGTCGCTGGTGACGCACCCAGCCACATAGATCATGAGCTGCGCTGGATCGATGAATGATGACTTGGAGCCAGCCGTGCCGCCACCGACGCCGAACGTGGGCACCCAGGTCGCATCGGCGGGGTGGGCCGGAGCCGGGTCGAAGCCCGGGCCGGTGGGATCGGCGATTTCGCCAAGGTCGGTGACGCTCCAGCCTTCGGGGAGGAAGTCCCAGGCGGTCTTGGAGCTGGGGGCGGGCATGCCGGGGGTATCGGGGCTGGAGAAAGTGAGGGGGCCACCAATGTCCGGAGCCGCGGCGAAGGAACCGGGGGTCGTGACCGAGCGGGTATTGCCGGGGTTCGTGGCGCCACGGAGAGGCACATTGAACTGAGCGGTTGGGTTGGCGGCAGAAGACATGGCAGGCGGCTCCAGAAAGGTGATGAACCGATCCGCCGCGGCGTGATGAAAGGGGTCTGACCGCCCATCTTCCCTTAGCACCATTGGCACCAAGGCTGGGAATGGCGTTGAACACCCTTCCCAAAGGCTCAGACGTCGCTTTCCTCCGCCGGTACGAACCGGGTCAGGTTCAACGGGTCCATCTCAGCGGCAGGTCCTTGCATCGGCCCACCGGCCGAACCTGCACAAGGGCAGGAACAGTGATGGACGACGCCAAGGCATGCCGCGCCCCGAGCGATGACACAGGATGATAGGTGGGGTGAGCCGTTGGAGAACCCTGAACGCGAGGGGCGCTCAGGGCACACGCTTGATCCAAACCCGTCCCCCACACTCCCCCCTGCCCCCTCCTGGCCGCGCACACGCAGCACAGCAGGCCGACCTCTCAATTCTCTTCATGTCTTTCATCATGTGTATCTTGTTCATCCATGTTCCATTCTCTTTGAAGAACATGGATGGACAGGATGGGCAAGATAAGGCAAGAGGCAGAGCACGGGCCTTGAGACAGCGTGGCGAGAGCAGGGTTCGGGGCTCATCGCTGTGGTCAGCAAGATGAGCCGAATCAATGAAACCGGGTTCCACGGCCCGTGAGGCGATGTTTCGTGATTTCCCGTGCCCGGGATCGTGTCCTGATTGGTTGATGCGGGCCGCCAGTTGCAGCTGCCGCCAAGGTCGACGAGGGCGGGCAAGCGCACGGGCAGGAGGCAGCCGTCAAAAGCAAGGAAAACGCGCCCGGGCAGATTCGAACCGCCGACCTGCGGTTTAGGAAACCGCCGCTCTATCCAACTGAGCTACGGGCGCTGCGGGCGGACTATAGGGACGCCGATGCGCAGGGAGTCAATCAGAGACAACCGGCCGCGGCACTCGACACGGACCCGCGGTCAGTCTGGCGCGGAGCGCATTTCCCGCATAGCTCGCACTCCCGTACCCTACGAAAGGAGGGTGCCGCAGTCATGCCTCGGATCCGAATTGGTCACCCCAGGAGCTTTGCATGTACGGAATGGTCAACAAGGCGGTGCAGGAACTGGTCACTGCGCGATACGGCGAGGAAACCTGGGAGAAGATCAAGGCCCGTTCGGGCGTCGATGTCGATGTCTTCATCAGCAACGAGGCGTACGACGACAGCATCACGTACAAGCTGGTCGGCGCGGCCAGCGAAGTGCTCGGCGTCGACGCCGAGGTCGTCCTCGAAGCGTTCGGTGAGCACTGGGTGCTCGAGACGGCCCAGAAGGGGTATGGGCACCTGATGACTGCGGGCGGGAAGACGTTCGTCGAGTTTCTTGAGAACCTGCCCGCGTTCCATACGCGTGTCGCGCTCATCTTCCCCAAGCTTCAGCCTCCGACCTTCGTCGTCACGAATCGACAGGCAAACTCGCTTCGGCTTCACCATCACACGAACCGGCCGGGGCTCGCCCCGTTCACCAAGGGTTTGCTCAAGGGGCTGGCCAAGCGATTTGGCACGACGATCACGATTGAGCATTCGGTCCGCCGCGGCGAGGGATCGGACCATGACGCATTCGATGTGAGCTGGCCCGGCTGATTTCCCGCCACCATCGCAGCCGCATCTCGCATATCCACGAATTCGATCCACGCGCCGCGGTTCACGCCGCGTTCAGGTCTCAGGAGCATTCATGATCAGCATGGCCATCGCGGCGGCTCTCATTGCAGGAACCCTGCACCTGGACGATCGGTACTTCGTCTCGGCGCGTTCGCTGATGAGCGAGCTCATCAGCCGAAGCAACGCCGCATCGTGGCCGCTGCTTGAATACACATGCCGCCAGGCGAGCAGCTATGACCGGGCCTCCAAGTCCGCCGCCGACCAGACGACCTGGTTGGCCAATGGGGATCAAGGGCAGTACGACCGCGTCATCACGCGTGAGTCGGGCAAGAGCGAGTTCGTGATGCTGGATGCGACCGGGCCGGGAGCGGTGGTTCGAATCTGGTCCGCGAACCCCAAGGGCACACTTCGCATCTACATCGACGGCGCGGAGAAGCCGGCCGTCGAAGCCTCGATGCAAGCACTGCTGGGCGGGAAGGGCGAAGTGCCGCCTCCGCTCGCTCAGGAGCGTTCCCGGGGCTACACACTGCTGGCACCCATCCCGTACAAGACGCAGTGCGTCATCACCTCTGATGAAAAAGAGATCTACTACCAGATCAACTATCGAACATATGGGGACGATGCTCGCCTGGTGCCCTTTGAGTCATTCGCGGAGGATGCGCTCGTTTTCAAGTCCATGGAGCGCACGCTGACCCAGGTCCCGCCCGCGGCGAATACCCCGCTGCTGACCGCTCGCACGCTGGTGCCGGGCCAGACCCATTCCCATTCGTTGCCGACGGGACCTTCAGCCATCGAGCATCTGGCCATCAAGCTTGCCGCGGCGGATCTCGATCAGGCCTTGCGCTCCACCATCGTGCGGATGAGCTTCGACGGGGAAGCCACCGTCTGGTGCCCGGTTGGAGAACTGGTCGGCATGGGTCCGCGGCTGCGCCCGTTCGCCACCTGGTGGACCGCGGCGGACGCTGACGGGACCCTGCACCTCTACTTCCCCATGCCCTACGCCCAGCGGGCCGTCATCAGTTTTGACAATCTTGGCCAGCAACCCGTTCAGGTCGACATGAGCGCCCGCATCATGCCGCGACCATTCGATGAGCGGTCCATGCTTTTCCACGCCCATTGGCGAGGCGAGTATCCAATCAACACGCGACCGATGATCGACTGGAACTATGTTGCGGTGAAGGGACGGGGAATCTATCTGGGCGATTCGCTCAGTGTGATGAACCCGGTTGCCGACTGGTGGGGTGAAGGTGACGAGAAGATCTATATCGATGGCGAATCATTCCCATCGCACTTCGGGACTGGCACCGAAGACTACTACGGCTACGCGTGGTGTTCTCCACAGACGTTCATCGCCGCGTTCAATGCACAGCCTCGATGTGATGGTGAAGCCGCGGGCAACAACCTGGGGCGAACCACCGTGATGCGTACCCGCGGCCTGGACCTCATTCCGTTCAAGACTTCACTCCAGTTCGATATGGAAGTCTGGCACTGGAAGCAGTGCGAGGTCGAGTACGCCGCGACGACCTGGTTCTACGCGATGCCGGGTGCGACAGTTGAACCCCAACCTGATGCCAACGCCGCCGCTCGCCTGCTTGTGCAAGCACCGCCACCGCCTCCGCCGCGTATCGTCCCCGGCGCGATTGAACTCGAGACCATCGTGCCGACTGCGATGTCCGAGGGCACGGCTTCGGAGGCTCAAGGTGGCTTTGGCCCCGATCTCTGGAGCGGAGCCAAGCACCTGTGGGTGCGTGCCCGCAAGGTCGGTGACTTTGTCGAGCTCAAGGTGCCGGCTCAAGACGGCCAGCCACGCGAACTGTTCCTCCATGCGACCCGCAGCTGGGATTACGGCACAGTTCAGGTCCGCGTCAACGGAACCAAGGCCGGCGAGCCGATCGACCTGTGCAGCATGAAGCACGAAGTGATGGCGACCCCTGCCATCTCCCTGGGAACTCACGCTCCGGTTGAGGGGGCCTACGTGCTCCGATTCGAACTCACCGGCACGAATGCCGCGGCAGAAAAGCCCGGGACCTATTTCGGGCTCGACTGCATCGTGATCAAGTAGCGGCTACGCCCCAGATGGCGCAGCCGCGGCCGATGACGCTCCCCGTTCGATCAGGAACGGTTGCCTGCGGTCTTGATTCGACTGACAAGGCTCTGCGATCGCACTTCGACGCCCTTGAGTGCGCTGGCGAGTGCTTCTCGGTTGGGGGCATGGTCCATAGCGACGCTCATGGCCACCCACTCCTTCTTCACCAGATCGCAAAGCGCGCTGGTGAAGTTCTGCATGCCTTCCTCGTTCTTCCCGACGATCATCGGCAGTGCCTGGTCATCGCCCTCGCGGATCTTCTCACGCACAACCGAGGTGCCGAGCAGCACTTCGCAGGCAGGGACGACGCCAAAGCCGGTTTCGGGGTGGGCCGGCAGCAGTCGCTGTGCGAGCACGCCGCGGAGCGTGTTCGAGAGTGCATGGCGGATGAACCCGTGCTCATGGCTGGGGAAGAACTCGAGGATGCGGGTGAAGGCCTGCATCGTGTCGGCGGTGTGCATGGTGCTGAAGACCAGGTGGCCAGTCTCGGCGGCCTGCACGGCGCTGAGTACCGTTGCATGATCACGCAGTTCACCGATGAAGATCACATCAGGGTCTTCGCGCACGATGTACTTGAGTGCGGTCGAGAAATCCGCGACATCGATGCCGATCTCGCGCTGGCTCACCACCGACTTCTTGGGAATGAACCGGTACTCGACGGGGTCCTCGACGGTGATGATGTTCTCAGCGCGGGTCTGATTGATGTGCTCAATCATCGCCGCGAGCGTGCTGCTCTTGCCGCTGCCGGTCACGCCGACGACGACCACCAGGCCATCGGTCGTGCGATCCACGAGTTGGCCGTAGATCGGCGGCACGTGGAGTTGTTCGTACGAGGGAATCTCAGCTTTCACGCGGCGGATCGCCGCGTGCGTGTGACCGCCTGAACGGAACATGTTGATGCGGAAGCGATCGCCATCGGGCAGGTGCGCGGCGAAGTCAAGGTTGCCCGTGTCGTCGAACTTGTGTCGGATCTGGGGCGGAACAATCGGATCCAGGAGATGGTCGGCCTCGTCCTCGGAAATCGGCTCGCTTGCCATGCGCTTGAGCACACCAGCGATGCGATAGGTCGGAGGCACGCCGACCTTGATGTGCAGATCAGAAGCGTCAAGCTTCTTCATGGCGCCAAGTAGACGGTGAATCGACAGCGTCGAGACGGGTATGCCTTCCATGCGTTGCTCCAGAAAGCCGCGGCGACGACCCCGCACGCACGGAGCACCACACCTGTAGCAGGTGCCACCGCGTGGCCGTGACGGAACTCGTTGTTGAGGACAGCCGGGGGGCGAACATTCGCCTCTTGCTCCGGCATCGAGCGGTGTTGCACGACATGGTCATGCCCTTCGCCCTTCACATTCCGAATCCATCGCCGCGGCGAAGATCCGGCTTCTGGCATCACCGGCGGTTCACCGTCGGGTTTCCAGATCTGACACTGTACGGACCTTGGGCCAAACGAGCCAGCGGGCTTTCGGGCATCGCCCGCCGCAGACACGGACCGCTGCCTGATCGTTGATCCATCCCGAACACGCGAGCCCGCTGCGCCGTGGGCGCCAGCCAAGTGACTCGCGCGAACGCAGCGAACCGTGAACTCAGCAGCCTGCCTCCCACCGTTCGAAGAATGCACCGACATCGGGGCCATCGACGCCGCCATCTACGTTGATGTCAGCCTCGAACAGGCCTGCTTCCCACGCCGCGAAGAACGCGTCGATATCCAACCCGTCAACACCGCCATCGCAGTTGAAATCGCCAGGGCAGATCGCCAGCGCTGCCGCGGCACTCGTCACTGAGCCGCACGCATTGTCTATCACGCACTCGTAAAGGCCCGTTTCCAGGCCGGTCAGGCGACGCAGCGTCAACGTCTGCAACGCGGCCGAGGGGTTCAGCTCCGGATCAATCTCGACGCCATCAACTCGCCACTGATAGGTAAAGGGGCCACTTCCTGATACCTGCACCGTGAACGATGACTCGCCACCAATACAGCCGTATGCCCCAACGGGGTCCGACACCATCGCGGGACTCAGGCACGCGCCACCCAGCTCCCACGTCTCGCCACTCACTCCGCTGTACGGCACGCCGCCAAACAAGACGCTCACCTCTCGCTGCGTGTCATACGCCATCGCCGGATAAAACCGAGGCAATGGACCTGCAATCAACCTCTGCACCCACGCAGTGCCATTCCATTCCCAGGTTTCGCCGTTGTACGTCGTGGTGTATCCGCCGAACAACACTGTCACGCCCCGAGCCACGTCGTAGGTCATCGAAAGACTTGTCCGCCGCGATGGTGCCGCCGCAGGAGCCCGCTTCATCCACATGGTGCCATCCCATTCCCACGTCTCGCCGAAGCGATCGCCGCCAAACAGCACCGTCACGCCGCGTGCAGAGTCATACGCCATCGCATGGCCGATCCGAGGCGATGGCCCAGCCACCACACGCAGCGTCCACTCGCTGCCATCCCACTCCCAGGTATCACTCGCATAGCCCGCGGCATATCCACCAAACAGCACCGACACGCCCCGCGCTGCGTCATACGCCATCGCGCTGTAACACCGCGCGGGTGGCCCATCTGCTGCTCGCAGAGTCCACGATGTGCCATTCCACTCCCAGGTTTCACCACTCTCGCCTGCCGCGGTTTCGCCGCCAAAGAGCACAGTCACACCCCGCGCCGCGTCATACGCCATCGCCGGGTAATACCGTGGCGAAGGCCCCGTCACAGGGCGATTGCTCCAGCTGCTCCCATTCCACTCCCACGTCTGGCCGTTGCACGAAGTGGTGTAGCCGCCGAAGAGGACAGTCACGCCGCGTGTCTGGTCATACGCCGCGGCGGGGCAGAACCGAGGCGTCGGCCCGCTCACCAATCGCTGCGTCCACACCGTGGTCTGCGCCAACGCACCCGAAGCACACGCCGCGGCAATGCCGGCAACCAGCCAGGGCGACACTCCACACACACGTTGACGGTTGGAACGAATCGATGCACCGACAGCCAACCCGAACGAAAGCCCGGTCATTGGTACGCCGCATGTCTTTGAGCTCATCTGCCTACTCCCTCGGGCTTGACACCCAAAGGCGAGTCACTGCGCTCGCTGCACCTCATTCCGAAAAAAGCATAGGAACATCCGAGTTGAGGTGTTGGCGTGCGCCCATAGATTTCAGGCCGTAAAGCCAGGAAGCGTCTCGCAGATTCGCTGGGCACGGGCCTCAAAGGTCCCCACTTCCCCCAACTTCACGCGGCAGCGATCTGCATGCTCCTGATACGCCCCCACATCCGCCAAGATCGCCCTGATATGCCCGGCAGGATCCGTCTGCGACAACGCAATCACCGGATCAAACCCGAAGAGTTCCTTGAGTTCACCAGGACACACCCCAACCGCCAGAGCCCCGCTGCCGATCGTCTCCAAGTAGCGCTGCGTCATGGTCTCCACACGCTCCAACACATTCGCATGATGCGTCACCGACTTGGGAAAACACAGCGACACCATCGTGTCGCCCATGCCCTTGTACAAGTCAGCCAGCGTCTCGAAGATCGGTGTTGATGAGTCCTTCTCGGAATACAGATGCTTCCATCCAGTCAGCCCCGCACGCAGCGCCTCGTGCACGGGCCCATGCTTGCGCCCCATCTCCAGCACATGAATCGTGCGAGAGGCCAGCGGCGTTCCAGCACTGAATCGCGACGGGTCACAGGCTTCGGGCAGCCAGCAGGTTTGAAGACCCGGCACGCGCTTGGCCATGCATGCCGCGGCGTCGCGTGCGGAGAAATACGCAAACTTCACCCGATGCAGCCTCAGCAACGCCGCCCACCGATCAAACTGCTCCGGCCAGCAATCAAAGATGAACGGCACCACCTCATGGAAGTACGTCGCGCTGAAGAGCGTTGAATGGCTCGCCCACATCACCGGCACGATCACCCGCGCTGAACCAACTCGCATGAGTGGCCGGATCAGCCCCGCCTTGCCCAGCACCCGCGCGCAGCGCCGCATCAGCGCCGACTTCTGATAGTGCACCGGGACGGCGCCCCGCGCCACCAGAGCCCGCTGCAGCCCCTTCTGGAGCAAGTTCAGGCCCGACTCAGGCTCATCATTCATCGACACCCAGATGCCCGCCTCAAGCAAGGTCTGCTGCGTGTTCACCCCGCCAAGATCGGTCGCCAGGCCCCATTTCCTTGCGTGCCAACGCTCCAACTCTGGAAATCACCGGGTTCAACGAGTTGCGACATTTGAACCCCACACACCCGCGGCTGACGACCTATCATTCCCGTTCTTTCCCAGTACCCCAATCACAACCCGAACAGGTATCCGCATGCCCGCGCTTGTCACCGAACTTCCCGACTTCACCAAGCCCCTGCCCTCCCGCGATGGCGACCGCATCATTCAGTTCCGCGAGGCGCTGCGCGAAGCCATGTCCGAGGAAATGCGCCGCGACAAGCGGATCTTCCTGATGGGCGAAGAAGTGGCCCAGTACAACGGTGCGTACAAGGTCTCGCAGGGCATGCTCGATGAGTTCGGCCCCAAGCGCATCATCGACACCCCCATCTCCGAGAACGGCTTTGCCGGTCTCGCAGTCGGCGCGGCGATGTACGGCCTTCGCCCCATCATCGAGTTCATGAGCTGGTCGTTCAGCCTCGTCGCTGCGGACCAGATCCTCAACAACGTTCCCAAGATGCTCTACATGTCCGGTGGCCAGTGGGGTTGCCCCGTGGTCTTCCGCGGCAACGACGGCGCAGGCGGCCAGCTCGGCTCCACGCACTCCTGGTGTGTCGAAGGCCTCTACAGCAACGTCCCGGGCATGAAGATCGCCATCCCCAGCTGCCCCTACGACGCCAAGGGCCTCCTCAAGACCTCGCTCCGCGAGCTCGACCCCGTCTTCTTCCTCGAGAGCGAGCGCATGCTGGGCGACAAGGCCCACGTTCCGGAGGAGGAGTACTACATCCCCTTCGGCCAGGCAGCGCTCCGCCGCGAGGGTGATGCGTGCACGGTCGTCAGCTTCGGCCGCCCCGTGAACTTCTGCATGGAAGCCGCGGATGAACTGGCCAAGGACGGCATTGCCGTCGATGTGCTGGACATGCGGACGATTCGTCCCCTCGACATCGATTCGATCATCAAGAGCGTGCAGAAGACCGGCCGCATCGTCGTCGTCGACCAGTGCTGGCCCTTTGCCAGCGTTGCCAGCGAAGTCGTCACTCAGGTCTGCGAGCGCTGCTTTGATTACCTCGACCACCAGCCCGTGCGTGTGAACACCGAAGACGTTCCCACGCCGTACGCCAAGGCCCTCGAGTATGCGTACCTGCCCAACAAGGAAAAGATCGTGAGCGCGATCAAGAGCACGATCGCCGGCTGATACGCGGCGATTTCTGGTTGTTCACGCCGCGTGTTTTCCGCAAAGCCGCGGCGAACCCGCACGCTTCCTGTTCACGACTCAAGCACCCGCAGTAGTTCCCGACAGATAGAGGATTCCCATGCCCGTCAAGATTGAAATGCCCCGTCTCTCCGACACCATGCAGGCCGGCACCGTGGTCAAGTGGAACGTGAAGGAAGGGGACAAAGTCAAGAGCGGTCAGGCACTCGCCGACATCGAGACCGACAAGGCCACCATGGAGCTGCCCTGCTACGACGATGGAACCGTCGCGGGCATTCTGGTTCCCACGGGTCAGAACGTGCCGATCGGCACCGTGATCCTCCTGCTTGCAGCAGCGGGTGAAGACCCTGCCGCGGTCAAGGCGCAGTTCGCCGCGGGTGGTCCGGCCCCCGCCAAGCCCGCCGCCGCTGCCAAGGCTCCCGCAATGGCCGCAGCCGCGGCTGCTCCGGTGGCTGTCGCCGCGTCCTCGAACGGACATCACGCGGCCCCTGCCTCAACTGAAACTCGCGTCTTTGCTTCGCCCCTGGCTCGCAAGATCGCCGGTGAAACCGGGCTTGATCTTGCCAATCTTCGCGGCACCGGCCCCAGCGGCCGCATCATCCGCCGCGATGTCGAGGCGGTGCTCTCCAGCGGTTCCGCCCCGGCCCCCGCTGCCGCGGCTCCTGCGGCTCCGGCCCTCAGCGCAGCTGGCACGAAGCTCACCGGCAAGATGGTCGCTCTCTCGAACATGCGCCGCGTGATTGCCACGCGTCTGGTCGAGAGCAAGACGACCATCCCGCACTATCAGGTCACGATCGATGTCGACATGGATCCGCTGCTCAAGCTGCGGACCGACCTCAACGAACAGCTCGCCGTGCAGGGCGTCAAGCTCAGCGTCAACGACTTCCTCGTCCGTGCGTGCGCTCTGGCGATGCACCAGCACCCGTACGTGAACTCCCGCTGGGTCCCCACGCCCGGCCAGGAATCGATCGAACTCATCAGCGAAGTGAACATCGGTGTGGCGATCGCACTGAGCGAAGAGAAGGGTGGCGGCCTGGTCGTTGCCACGGTCCGCAATGCCGATCAGATCGGTCTGCGGCAGATCTCTTCGCAGTCGAAGTCACTCTCCGAGAAGGCCCGCACCAAGGGGCTCACGCCTCAGGAGATGAGCGACTCGACCTTCACGATTTCCAACCTGGGCATGTTCGGCGTGACGCACTTCACGGCGATCGTCAACCCGCCCAATGCCGCGATCCTCGCGGTGGGTGCGGCGATCCAGAAGCCCGTCGTGAAGAACGGCCAGATCGTCGTCGGCAACGTCATGAGCATGACGATGTCCAGCGATCACCGAATCGTCGATGGCGCGATGGCCGCGGCATACCTCTCAACGGTCAAGAGCCTGCTCGAGAAGCCCGCGACGCTGCTGGTGTGAGCCTGGTTCGAAATGGCACGTACGAGCCGCTTGTCTGTTTGGCACGTACGAGCCGCTTTGGGCTCGTGCGTGCTTCCCACCCGACGCGTCGATACGAACCAACCCGTTCGCCCGGACCGAGTGCTCGATGGCCCCACCACGCGCCTGGTGTGAAGCACGCACCAGACCGCAAAGCCGATCTCTTTCTGGCACGTCGTTGCCGCTCTGGGCAACTGCGTGCTTCCTACCCGACGCGTCGATACGAACCAACCCGTTCGCCCGGACCGAGTGCTCGATGGCCCCACCATGCGATTGGTTTGAAGCACGCACCAGACCGCAAAGCCGGTCTGGTACGTGCCAGATGGAGAGGGCTCTTGGCAACTGCGTGGTTCCCACCAGACGCGTCGAGATGAACCAACGCTCATACCCGGACGAATCGCTCGTTCGCCCCACCACGCGATTGGTGTGAAGCACGCACCAGACCGCAAAGCCGGTCTGGTATGTGCCAGATGAACTGGGCTCACCGCCTTCGAGAAGCCCACGCACTTCGGAACTCAGGAACTTCGGAACTTCCCCCCTCCCCCCAAACTCACGTAATCCACCGCCCCCCATCCACCCTGATGATCTGCCCCGTTGTGTAATGCGCATCAAGCGCCAGCCAGCGCACCGCCTCCGCCGCGTCCTGCGGCGTTCCCGCCCGCTCCAGCGGCACGCGCCTCAAGTACGCCGCCTGCGCCGCTTCATCCGCATCCACACCCGCCTCAGGCCACGCCACGACACCCGGTGCCACGCCATTCACTCGCACATGTGGACCAAGCTCGCGTGCCGCGGAATAGACCAGTTCCACCAGCGCGGCCTTCGACATCGAGTACGCAATGAAATCCTTCCGGGGCCTGCCCATCGCGTGAATATCCGCCATTGCCACAATCGCCCCACCACCGGTCAACTGACTGTGCCGCAGCAGCGGCGCGAGCTTCGCCGTCAGAATCAGTGGCGACAATGCATTGATGCTCAGCTGCTGCACCGCTTCCTGCGTCGCCAGATCGTGCAACGGCGTCGCGGCATAGACCGATGCGTTGTGCACCAGCACATCAAGCCGCGGCAGCGTCTCCGCCACATACGACGCAAACAGCTCCACCGCATCCAGATCCAGCAGATCCAGCTTGTGCAGCACCACGCCGACGCCCAACTTGCGAAGTTCCGCCGCGAGCGTCGCGGCATCCTCATCACTGCTGTGATACGTACACAAAATGTCACACCCGGCCCGCGCCAACGCCAGACACGTTGACCGCCCCACACGCCGCACGCCGCCAGTGACCAGCGCAATGGGCCGCTGCCCGGAGAGCACATCCACCGCCAGCTTGGGGTCGGTCGAGTCTTCCGCAGTGGCCGGGGCGGCATCGGGAGCCTTCATGCGGCGGCCGGCTTCGATCCAGGGATCGACCGAAGCAGGCGACTCCCGCCGCGGCTGCCCGTATTGCGATCGCCGCCGTCTGGACAGCACCAGGCTGAGCATGGCGATCACCATGAGCAGCAGAATGACAATCAAGATGAGCATCCACAGGGCCCACCACCCCAGGATCTGCACCCGCGGATCGGGCGGTCCGGCCTTCGCCGTTTCCTGAGCAAGCATCATGAAACTGACCTGTGGCATGGGCGATGGTACCAAGGGTCTCCCCCGTCCGCATCCCCGCGGCTCGTCCCGCTCTCGTCCCAGCTACGGGCAGCACAGACCCACACTTCGCGCCACCCCACCGCCCGTCGATGCCAACTCCACCCCACCTCGCTGTTCACGTCCCCCACTTCACGCCACATCCCCCGGCACGATTCCTGACGCCAAAAGTCAACAATCGTTCGACGGATCCTGAAGGTCACGCCACGGGCGGGTCGCCGCGTGGCTGCTGGCTGATACCATTCCCCATGCCCTACTACACGAAGCTCGGACTGCTCCCCCACAAGCGTCACGTCCAGTTCCGTCGCCCTGACGGTGCCCTCTATTCCGAAGAAGTCTTCGGCACCGAAGGTTTCTCAGGCCCCACGACGACGATGTACCACATCCACCCGCCGACTCAGGTCTCGGGCTGGAAGCCCATCGCCTCGACGAAAGTGGAGTATGTCGAGACCGACATCATGCGGATGCGCCACGTGATGACCGGTGGCAACCGCATTAATGCCGCGGGCGATTCGATCGCCGGGCGTGTGGTGCTTTTCGGCAACAGCGACTGCGAGATGGCCGTCTGCAACCCCGCCGAGCAGATGCAGTATCACTACAAGAACGGTCAGGGCGATGAGTGCATCTTCATCCACTTTGGCAGCGGCGTCTGCCACACCATGCTGGGCACGCTCAAGTTTGGTCCGCGTGACTATCTGGTCATTCCCAAGGGAGTCATCTACAAGATCATCTGGGACAAGCGCCAGAATGGTCCCGATGGCAAGCCCACCGATGGCGGCCCCTCGATCGAGAACACGCCCTACGGCCGGTTCCTGCTCATCGAGACGGTCAACGGCAGCCACATCGGCCCGCCGCCCCGCTACGTCAGCAAGGCCCACGGCCAGTTCCTCGAACACGCGCCCATGTGCGAGCGCGATTTCCGCCTCCCCGAAATGCCCATGACCTGGGATGAACGAGGCGAGTTCCCCGTGCGGATCAAGGCTCGCGACCTCATCCACGAATACGTCTATCACTACCACCCGCTCGACATCGTCGGCTGGGATGGCTGCTACTACCCCTTCGTCTTCAACGTCGCGGACTTTGCGCCCATCACCGGCCAGCTGCACATGCCCCCGCCGATCCACCAGACCTTCGAAGCCCACAACTTCGTGATCTGCTCCTTCTGCCCGCGCATGCTCGACTATCACCCACAGGCCATCAAGGTCCCCTACAACCACAGCAATCTCGACAGCGACGAAGTGCTCTACTACGTCGAGGGCAACTTCGGCAGCCGCAAGGGCATCGAAGTCGGCTCCCTCACCTCGCACCCACAGGGCATTCCCCACGGCCCGCACCCAGGCACCGTCGAAGCCTCTCTCTCGGCCACCTACACGGCCGAACTCGCGGTCATGTGCGATACCTTCCGCCCGCTGCACCCCACCAAGGCGGCCCTCGCACTCGATGACCCCAAGTACCCCGCCAGCTGGCAGGGTGAGCACTTCCCCGGCCTCTCCAGCGGCAAGATTGCCCTCTCCGACCCCAAGAACCCGGCCGTGCCCGTGCACGACCACCGGACCATCGCCAACGTCTGGGCCCCGTAAGAGGCCATGGACGGCTCGCAGCGAGTGATCGACCCCTCAGCAGCCCCTGTGGCGGTGTGGCGGCTCCAAAGCCCCGCAACCGCCGCGGGGGCTGTTGCATTGATCGAACTGATCGGCGATCTCGACGCCGCGTTCAGTGCCCTCACCCTGCGCACCGTGCCCGTTGGTGGTGTGGCCCTGAGAACGCTTCAGGGAATCGACGACCTGCTCATCGCCCGCTGGGCACCCACCTTGGCCACCCTCATGCCTCATGGCGGCTTGGCCGTCACGCGCGAGGTCTGTCAGGAACTCGAACGCCGCGGCATCGCCCCGGCCCCTTCCACTCCACACCCCACCGTGGAGAGCTATCCACACGCCAGCAATCAGCTCGAATCCCGCATGCTCCGTGCCCTCGAAGCCGCGGCGAGCCCGCTGGCCGTCGACCTGCTCCTTGCGCAGCCACCTCGCTGGCACGCGGCTGGCTGGAATCCCGACCGCTCCAACCTCCCCGAACCATCCCCACGCGACCGCCAACTCAACCGCCTCATCTCACCACCCCTGGTCGTCGCTATCGGCCCACCCAACGTTGGAAAATCCACGATCGTGAACGCACTGGCGCAGCGCCAAGTCTCCATCGTCGCCGATCTCCCGGGAACGACGCGCGATCATGTCGGTGTCGTCCTCAACGTCGGTGGACTCGTCATCCGCTATGTGGATGCTCCCGGAGTTCGCAAGACCACCGACCCCATCGAGCAACAGGCCATCACCCTGGCCCTTGCCCTCGCGAACGCCGCCGACCTCCTGCTCATCATCGCCGATGCAGCCCCCGAATCAATGCATGAACTCGCGCAGCTGCTGCCTCGACTGAACAACGCGGCCATCGTGCACATCCAGTCACGCGCAGACCTTGTGCCGGGAACCACGCAAGCGACCCTGCGCCTTGAAGCGATGCACCAGCATCCGGCAGCCGGCGCCTCGGGGGGGGGCGCCGCCCGCCGCGGAGCCCGGGTGGCGGG
>JBILUL010000103.1:0-17130 GCA_044371005.1 Phycisphaerales bacterium
GTATCGTACTCCCAGGTGGCCGGTTGCACACATTTTGGTCCTCGGGTCGGTGGGGCGGGCGTGGGAGAGGGGGTGAGGGGGGAGGGGGGGAAGGGTACCAAAATCTCATTTCTTGCGCGCTTTGGCATTCTCGCATCGCACTGACATCCAGCGGCGGGCTGATTCGACCCCATGAAGGGGGCGACGGCAGGTTCCGCGATGAACCAGGCAAAGCCGCGGCGACACGCCGCGGCGAAGAGAGAAACCACCATGTCAAGAACCTCAGTAGCAGCAATCCTCGCGATTTGTGCCGGGACGCTTTTCGGCGCGCCAGCTGCGTTCGCTCAGTCGTCGGGCGGGACCGCCGCGTTCACGTATCAGGGACAGGCAATGGATGCAGCGGGCACCCCGCTCGAAGGTGCGGGTGAAGTGCGTTTCCGTCTGTACACCGCAGCGACTGCTGGCGTTCTGGTCAATGGCGCCGAGCTGACGTTTGCGGTCACGTTCGAGGCGGGCCGGTTCACCGTCAGCGGCCTGGATTTCGGTGCGGGTGCATATGGCACCGGCAATGAGGCGCGTTGGCTTGAGATTGATGTGAAGGAGCCGGGTGGAACGGTGTTCACGACGCTCTCGCCGCGGCAGCGGCTCTCGCAGACGCCCTTTGCCGCGGTGGCGGGCAAGGCCTTGCAGGTGGATGCTTCGGGTTTGAGCGGCACGCTCTCGGCGGGCTTCGTGAACTCCAACGGGCTGCTCACCTCGACGGGAACGCAGACGATCAGTGGTACCAAGATGTTCGCCAATCCGGCCAACATCTTTACAGGCAACGGCTCTGGCCTTACCTCCGTGACGGCGCAGTTCTACCACGGTGCCATCGTTGATGGGCAGCTTGGCAGCAATGTCGCCCTGCTCAACCGCGGCGGCCAGGTCTTCTCCGTGACCAATCGATTCACGCAGAACGTGATTGTCGATGGGAGGCTGGGGGTCGGCACCATCACTCCTTCGGCTCCGCTTTCCATTGCCACCACCCAGCAGCAGGCGATGAGTGTGGTCAGCTCATCAACCGGGGGTACCTGGTTTGACTTTGCCAACTCGGCCTCGGGCGGACGAACATGGAACTTGATCGCCACGGGGCCGGCTCTTGGAGAAGGCACGGGCCATTTCATGCTGCGCAATGCCTCGGCATCGACGGTTCCGGTCTTCATCAACGGCACGACGGGTGCGGTGGGTGTGGGAACACTTACGCCCGGAGCGGGATATCCGGCGAATCAGCTCTTTGACAAGTTCGAGGTGGCCGGGCCGGATGTGGGCCTGCGGGTGCGAAACGTCAACGACTCGGTGGGCGGCTTGCTCTGGAACTCGTTTGGCGCGTTCCACTTTGGCATGTACAACCCGGGTGCGCTTCAAGTGGGGCAGATCCCGCCCCAGGCGCGTCGTGCCTTTTTCTCGGTAACCAATTCTGGCCAAGTGGGCTCCACCACCAACACGGGTGGCAGCCCGATCTTCCGCAACTACCTTGACGATGGCTTCGGCCACTTCATCGTGCGGACCAACGGATCGATGTCGGGCAACCACGTGGCACTTTTCGAGAACACCGGTGCCAACAACGCTGACGGCATTGCCATCAAGATCAACAACGCGCAGACCAACAGCACGAACAACTTCGTGACGTTCATCGATGGGCTGGCGAACGTGGCGGGCCGCATCGAAGGGTTCGACTTCGAGAACTTCGACTGGATCGCTCCCCCGCCCGCGCTGACGCTCAACATGAGGGCGAACATCACGCTCAATCCATCGAACACGTGGTTCAACCGCGGCTCATTCTCGCCGGGAGCCTTCCCGACTCTGACGCAGACCCAGGCCCCCATCCCACCCAGTCTCTCGACCAACACCGCCAACATCGCGGGCATCAACGTGCTCGTGCCGCCGATCAACTTCAACAGCGGTGCACCCGCGCTCTATGGCCTCAGCGGCGGAACGCTCCCCAGCGCCACCCTGCCCAGCATCACAGGCAATGTCTTCAACATCGGCAACCCCGCGCTGGTGGTGGATCTTCCCACGCAGCAGCAGATGAATGACCTGGTCTGCTGGGGCCTTCAGTACGGCACGCTGGAAACGCTTGGGTCGATGGAAGTTTCGGCTGCCTACACCGTGCTGCAGATCCAGGCAACGCAGAGCTGCAAGGATGGCGGCGTGACGTACGGCTCCAAGGGTGCTGACTACGCCGAGTATCTCGAACGCGCGAATCCGAAAGAGGATCTCAACTGGGCGGAAGTGGTGGGAGTGCGGGGCGGACGCATCTCGCGCGACACGCAAGGGGCGGAACAGATCATGGTCATCTCCAGGGCACCCATCGTCCTGGGCAACCAGCCCTCGGGTGATGCCTCCAACTACGAGAAGGTCGCCTTCATGGGCCAAGTGCCCGTCCTGGTTCGTGGCCCGGTCAATGCTGGCGACTATCTGATCGCTTCGGGCCTGAATGATGGCAGTGCGGTTGCTGTCGGTGAATCGCAGCTGACTACCGAGCACCTCTCGCGGCTGGTTGGTCGCGCATGGGAAGGTGCCAGGAGCGGTTCGCCGCTGAATCTGGTCAACACCGCCATCGGCATCAATCCGCAGGCCGCTCGCCACGTCCTGGAGCGGCAGGAATCAGAGCTCGCCCAGCTCCGCCAGCAGTTGAGTGAATCCAAGGTCGCCCAGCGGGAGGTTGAGGATCGGCTCACTTCCATCGAGCGGCTCCTGAACGTCAAGGGCAACTGACGCTTCGTTTGGCCCGGTGGTGGACGCAACGCATGGTCAGAAGATTCGATGACTGCCGGCCGCTCCCTCATGGTGAGCGGCCGGCTGTCGCATGGGCATGCCGCGTGCGAACGAAGGTGCCATCGGCCGAGAATCCCGGTGCTCGCGCCTGCCCGGGTCCATCGCGGACTGTCCGCATGCAACGATTCGCCTCCCAGGCCGATGGTTGGGTAGGATCTCGTTCAGCTGGCCCCGCCGGGCCGGGTTGGGGTCATTGTGTTCGTCCCGTCGGGGCGAATGTGACGGCTAGAGTCCCTCGCAGCCGATGATCTTGCGGGTAACGAAGTCCGTACGGAGTGCAGTATGCCGATCCACATCGCGGTGCAGGGCGACACGATTGCCAAACTTGCAAAGGTCAAGGACGTTCCAAGCAAGGTCATCTGGGATGACCCAAAGAACAAGTCCGACCTCCAGGGCGGCACGCTCAAGCGCACCGACCCGAACCTTCTGCTCCCGGGCGATCCGGTCGAGGTACCCGATCTTGAGACCAAGAAGGACAGCGGCGGCACGGAGCAGGTGCACAAGTTCAAGCTGGCTGATGAGTTGTGCGTGCTCAAGCTCAAGCTGCTCGATGGCAATCACAAGCCGCACAAGAGCATGAAGTTTGATATCTTCATCGATGGCGTGAAGGTGCCCACCTCGGGCGGCCCGACCGACACGACGACGACGGCGACCACCAATGGTGATGGCGAGATTGAAGTGAAGAACCTGCGGCCCGAAGCCGCGAGGGCGACGCTTTCGTATGAAGGCCGAACGGTTGAGTTGGACATCGGGTGGCTGGACCCGATCGAGACGCCTTCCGGGGTGCTCGGCCGACTTCAGAATCTGGGGTACTACCGCGTCGAGATGACCGATCCCGTGCCCGTGGTTCCCGAGACCGATCCAGAACTGGTCGGTGCGGTGAAGGCCTTTCAGAGCCAGTATGTCTACAACCCGGAAACCGAGGCCGACAAGATCACCGGCACGGTGGATGAGAAGACGCGGACGACGCTCAAGGAAAAACACGGGTCCTGAGCGGATGGTGAGAGGTCGTTCCTGGAAGCAGGCGAGTAGAGCGGTTTGAGGCCCCGCAGCGGCGGGACATTTCGCGGAGCAACTCTGATGGCACGGCGCGTCGCCCCCAACATCGTCAACACCCTGGCCGATCCGGCCGAGTATGAACTGCGCCTCTTCTACCGGGGCCACGAGCACATCGCCACGCCCGCGGCGGACGACGCGCGTCCAAAGCTCGACGCCGACGATTCCCGCCACGGCGTCCCCGCCGCCGACAACGACTACCGCTGCGTCTTCTGGCTCGATGAGCACGACCACAAGGCCAAGGCCGACGGCGAGGTCGCCAACCACCAGGCCAAGGTGAATGAGGCCGTGGTGGCCAAGGCGACCAAGACGCAGAAGAACGACCGCGTGCCCCCGCTCAAGGATGCCTGGGACAAGGCCAAGAACGACCACGACGGAACCGCGACGACGCTCAAGGACAAGAAGGAAGCGAACACCAAGGCCGAGTCGGACCATCTGGCGGCCGACGGCGCCGTCTTCCAGCAGGGCAAGTGGGTGGAGCGCTGCCAGGATGATGTCGATGACATTGGCAACAAACCCCGGCCGTTGAATGCCAACGACACCCTTCAGTTGCGCATCCGCGAGCAAAAGCTGATCGAGGCTCGCAAGGAATTGGAGAAGAAGCAAAAGTCCCTCACCGACGCGACCAAGAAGCACGAGGAGACGCTGGCGGAGTATGAGGATGCGGTGCGCGAGGAAGCCGCGGCCAAGCAGCTTGAGACGGAGGCCAAGGACGAGTACGACAAGGCGGTGGCTGAGTCCGCTGCGGCGGATGAAGCGTCGACCAAGGCGGACCAGGCGGCTGTCGATGCGGATCCGGTGAATATTCGTGCCGCCAAGACGCGGAGCCTGCACAGCAACTCAGCCGCGGCGTGCGCAGCGGCGGAACGTTCCACTCGCGACGCGGATCAGGCAAAGCTCGACGCCAAGAACGCCGATCAGCTTGAAAAGGACGCCACGACCGCCGAAGGCAAGGCAACAGCAGACGAGCAGGATTCGGACGCGTTGCAGGCCACCTATGACAAATCCAACTTCTTCAGCAAGCTCGGCCTCAAGGGGAAGCTGAAGGATGCCAAGAAACTCGCAAAGGAAAGCCGCGATGCCGCGACTGCTGCTCGTGAGCGAGCCACGCGGGCGCGCGAAGCAGCTACTACGTCCAAGAGCACGGCGACCGCTTCCAAGAATGCCGAGATGAACGCCGTCAAGCGGTCCGGGGATGAGCCCGAGCCGCTCAAGATCAATACTGAGATCGTCAAGGCCAGCGACAATAAAAAGTACCGCATCCTCATCACCGACAATCACGCTGGCAAAGGAGACCTCGATGGCGGGACTGCGGATTCAATGACCGATTCGAAGCCCGCCCAGTACGCGGCGAACGGATGGCTTCGCGACGTCTTTCCTGCGATCCCCCTCGAAGCCGTGGTGCTCAAGACCAGTGACAAGAAGCAGCTCACCTTCGGAGCATCGGATGTGCGGGTGGTCTGGGAGGTCATCGACCCGGCAGAGAATGTCGATATCGTGGACCTGTTCAAGGGCGCGGGGAACCCCGCCAATGGGTCGGATGTCCCCAAGAACTGGATCCGGCGGATGTTCGCGGATGCCGGGTTTCGTTCGCCCACGGCCAATCCCGACTCCATCAATGACAACTGTCCGACCACATTCGGGGGCGTTCGGCCCGCAGCTGGCGGTGTCACTCCGGCACCGAGCCTCCTCTTCAAAGCGCCGTTTGCAACCAGTGCCCCGGTGGGGCTCGATGCCTTCGCCACGATCGCGGGGGCTGGTGTCAGCCCGGTAGCTCCCGGAAAGGACAAGGACTCAAAGCCCGTCGGGCTCAGCCGCGTCTTCTTCCGCACGCCTCCCATCGGCGGCGACAACTATCGATTCCGGCTCTCGTTGGTGGATGCCGACGGCAACAAGGTGAAGTTCAAGAATGCCGACGGCCAGACGGTCGAGTTCATCGAAACCGGCACGTTCACCGTCTGGCGCCGCGTCACGATCGACCTCATGGTCACATTCGAAAGCGTCGATCAGGCCACGATCGACTGGCATCTGACGCGAGATTCGTATCTGCCCGCCTTCACGCAGCTGATCGGGCCGATCATGAAGAAGGTGTACGACAAGGCAGGCTGGGAGCGGGTCGTCAAGGCCTACTTTGCACGTGAAGGTTCGATCCCCGCGGCACAGCGCAACAACGCCGCCAACTACGCTCAGGCCGAGTTCAATACGCATCTCATCCCGCCCTTCCCCATATTGCTCAAGACTGGCAACGACCCCGACCCGTCGGAAACCGCCGCGACGAGCGTTTTCGACACGCTCTCCAGCGGCGACATGACTGACCAGGGCGAAGCCAAGCTCGAACTGCGGTGGACCTACACGGAAGCACTCGCCAAGGAGTTTCTGAACGATACTTACACCGCAACCGGCCGCATCAATCCGCGGACCATCGGTGATGATTACTCGCAGCTGACCGAACTCCCCGGCCTCGCGGCATTCTTCGCCAAGCAGCCCATGGCATGGTCAAACGTTCTCGGACAGTACATCAACGATCGCGAGTTCCAGTTCGTGCAAGTCGGCGATGTCACCTGCACCTTCGCCCACGAACTGGGACATGCGGTCTTTCTCACGCACTCATTCACCGAGTTCGGAGTCACCAGCGGGGGGATCGTGTGGACCAACAACAGTCAAGATGAGTTCCAGTTCTCCGAACACTGCCAGGATGATGCGATCATCTGCACCATGGCCTACAGCAACGATTACTTCGGCGATGATGGCCAGACCGTGCGAGCCACCCGTCCGGTCCGGTGGCGATTCTGCGCGGCCTGTCTGCTCAAGCTCCGTTTCTGGGATCTCGAGGCCCTGAGGGCCAACGCGCAGTTCATGCAGTGGATCCACGCAGGTCTGGGTGCGCCCGGCGCTTCGACGCTCACCATCATGAAGGGCAACCTCACCGCCATTCCAGGCAACTGGGCGATGGACCGGGACGGCGAAGAGGAGTTTCAGGCCCTCGCCGCAGCCGAGCCGACCGCCAACAACACGGGCGCGTCCGTCCGCAAGCTCCTCACCACCTACGCGGCGGGCCAGTGGACCGCGGATCGTGCGGATCTGGCCTCCATCGGCGCCAATGACGGCATCTTGACAGGCAACGACGTAGCCGGCGCGGCGCCTCCGCCCGCGGATGCTCGCCGCGTCACCGTAACCTACACGCTCCCAACGCTTGGTGGCAACGCACGCGGCTCTGGCCGCATCAAGGTCAACCCTTGAAACCACTCGTGTGGAGCTGATTCCATACTTCAACTACCAGCACAGGTCGCAGCAGCACAGATCGCAGCAGCACAGATCGGTCCGGAGAATCGCTCGTGGACACCATTCAACTCGCCGCACTCACACTCAAAATCACCCTTTCAAAGACCCAGCTCTCCACGGGCGAGGCACCCGACGGCATCGTCGTGCTGTCGAATGCAGATACCCGTCCCGCCAAACTCGCATCGCTGGTGAACCGCAACAATGTGCTCAAACTCACGCTCACACGGCCTGACGGCACCACAAAAACCCGGGATCCTCACGAGGTCGCGCACACCAAGGGCAACCACGTCCATGAACGACACAAGGACCTCATCACGCTGCAGCCGGGGATGTCGACCAACAAGGAAGTTTCGATCGCCGAGTGGTTTGGCAGCCTGAACGAACCCGGCGAGTATTCGCTCACCGCCACGTACAAGTGGGGCATCGAGTACCACGCCAAGAGCCCCCCGGTCAAGTTCACGCTCACGGCCGCGCAGATCACGTCCATGGTTCGGGCCGATGACGGCGGCCGCCTGGCCTCCGAGCCTCGTGACTTGCTCTGGACCTCGATAACCAAGGATGCGCGAAAGGGCGTCGTAGACCTCACGAGGGCCCGACATGATGCCGCGGCTCCCACGGCGATCCTCTCGAGCGAGTTTGTCGCACAGATTCCCGCCGCGTCAGTGCCGGTGGCCACCGTTGCCGATGTCGCCCGGGGCATGTTCTCCGGTGTTCTCTGGCGCGTCTCGCCAGGTGCCTACCGGCTCGTGAAGTTCAACAAGGCAGGCAACGCGGCCGGGGCCCAGGACTTCATGCTCCCTGATGCGGACTTCTCTCCGGTGGGTGCTCCCTGGTGTGACGCCGAAGGCACCATCTGGGTCTTCTTCCGTCATGTCGATGGCGGTCAGGCTGGGTTCATCACACTTCCGCCCACCGGCACCGCGACACCTGCAAGGACCTTCGCCCTCCAAGTGCCGCTGGGTCCAGTCGTCTGCGTTCGCTGGGGCCGCAGCGATGCGCTTCACCTGGCCTTTGAATCAGAGATCGGCGGCACTGTCTACGCCCAGTCAATGTCACTGACGGCATCATTGCCGCCAGCACCCGTGGTGATCGCCCAGACCAAACCTCCGACTCGCGTCTATCACATCCGCGCTGATGAACTCTTCGAGAAGGAAACCAGCACCTTCCGCAAGATCTACACCCTCCTCCTCCACGACGATGTCAGGGACATGTTCATCCGCCGCCGCGTCGATGCTGCGGGCCAGACGCTCAAGGAAGAGACCTTCCTCATGCCCGGCACCGGCTTCTGGCGCGTCATCGACTGCGCCATGCTCACCGATGACACCGTGGCCTACCTCTTTGCCGATGCCAAGGGGCACGTATATTTCGGGCCAAGCGACCTTTCCAAGGCAGAAGGACTCAAGGGCCAGTATGCCGAACCGCTGACCACCGCCGCGTCCCCATGTCTGATCCCTGCCGGGGGCGATGCACGCACAGCCAAGTTCTACATCGCATTCGTTTCGGAGGGCACCAAGATCGTTCGCCGCATCGCAGGCCGATGACCGGCCGACGCCGGAACCACGAGCGACAGGGGCCCAAAAACAAACCCCGCGCCGGATGGCGGCGCGGGGTCTTCAGAGTCTGTCTGGATCTAAGTCGCTTTGAGACCGGTGGTTAGGCGCCGGCAGGCTTGAGCTTCTTCTCAAGCTTGAGCTGGTTTTCCTTCTGCACTTCCAGAGCCTTCTGCTCTTCGGGAGTGGCGTTGGTCATCACGTTGGTGTCGGTCGGCGGCGGGGGAGCCGGGCGGTTGTACATGTACAACCCACCCGCGGCACCGATGATCGCGACCAGCGCAATCGCCGCGACAATCTTGTTCTTTGCGTCACTACCACCCGAGGGGGCCTTCTTTGCAGGTTGCTTGCCAGCCATGATTCAATGTCTCCTTCTGTGTTCGTTGCAGCGGGAATGGTATGCACCCGTCGGCGGGGGCTGCCAAACGGGCAGTGCCCGTGTCGAGAAGGGATCTGCCGCCCAGTCGGGGTCGTGGTGGGGGGAGGCCTTGGGGGAGTCCCTGTCGGGAGGGCACCAACACAATGCGACCGCCGCCTCGCCCTCGGCGTTGGCAGACTTATAGTGCAGGTCAGCGGCACGGTCCGGCGCGGGGGGGAGTCAATCCCTGCCGCGCCGCCTCATGTCGGTTGGATCTATCTGGAGTTTCGGATCCGTGGAGTAGCACCGAGTGATTGAACCCACGAGTGAACGCGGCAGAAGGCTCGCGGCTGTCTCCCAGCAGCTTCGGGTCCTCCACGATGAACTGGTTGACCAGCCCGCCGACATGCGCGCCGAGCAGATCCGCGACCGAGTCCAGCGCGAACTCAGTGCGCTTGCACCCCATGATCGCGAGCCCTTCGTCACCGATCTCATGGCGATGTTCCCGGTGTGGAACGCGGGAGCTCCCGCAGCGACGGCCTCGGTGCCCCGGCCTGCTGCGCCGGTGGCCAGTGAGCCCAAGGATCCCGCCGCGATTGCTGAGCAGTTGATCGCGGCGACGGCCAGGTTGTCGCCGGATGCCCGCGAGGCGATTGCCTCGAGGCTCGCCGCGGCGGGGCTTGTGCCCATGCCGATGGCCGCGGCGTCGGCGTCGGCTTCGGCGCCGGTTCGTGAGGTCATCAAGGAAGTCGTGCGTGAGGTTCCGACGCTTGCCGGGATGCCCGAAGGGGCGATGGCGGAGCTCAAGAAGATGATCGGGCTGCCGCAGGACGCCAACCTTCGTGCCGACCGGATGGTGGAGTTGTGCACCCTTCTGGTGGAGTTCACCATCAAGCTGGAGCCCTGGGCGGTGGCGTACTGGCAGGACATCGGCAAGGAGGCCAAGAACCAGGTCTTCCGGGTGCTCAGCAAGGAGCGGCCCAACGAACGGCAGGGGATTCTGGCCAAGTTCGTCGAGGGCGATGCCTCGACGGACAAGGATGCGGTGGCCCGGGACATTCTGAAACTGCGGAGTCTGGTGTCGCTGCTGCTCAAGGGCGTGCTGGATGCGGGCAAGGCCTTCAGCCGCGATCACATGGGCCGGTTCTCGGTGGATGCGGTGCAATCGGGTGCTGAGAAGGGCACATTCACGGAGAGTCAGGCGGCCAAGAACTGGAAGCAGTACGTCAAGCTGATGGAAGGCTTCGATGCCGCGTCGATGGAGAAGCGGATCAAGGGACTGATCGCCAAGGACGTGGATGCTCAGTTGTCGCAGATCATCAGGTAGGCGGGGGTGTGTTCGGGTTTGGCGGTGGGGGGGAGTCGGCAGTGGCAGGTGTCAGGATGGTCGGGATTCCTGAGGCATCCGGGGTCCTCCCGGGGCTGGAATCAGATTCAAGGAACGAATTCTCTTTCTCTTGTGGCCGCAATCAACTTCAGAGGACTCCATGGCGAACACGGGCATGATTCACTGGCACGAAGGCCTCTTCCTGCAGCCCCATCATCTTCAGAACTACTCGCGCGAGGTGCGCGAATCGATCGGGCGTGAGCGGCGGCTGGCCTTTGCCTATCCGTACGGCGTCCTGGACTGCAAGATCAGCAGTGACGGGCTTGAGAACAATCTCGTGCGTCTCGACCGGCTGCACGTGGTGATGCCAAGCGGACTGGAGATCGATGTTCCGGGCAATGCATCGGTGCCGGCGCTGGACATCAAGCGCATCTTCGCGAACAACCCCGGCGGGTTCACGGTGAGCCTGGCGGTGCCGCTCTATCAGGAGGGGCGAGCCAACACCATTGAGTCAATCGGCGATGCTGATGTGCGCATCAAGCGGCTCTACCGCATCTCCGAGACCGCCTCGCCCGACGAGAACACCGGCGAGAACAGCCAGCCGATGCTGGTTCGCAAGATCAATGCGCGTCTGGTGACCGATGCCGACGACACGACGGACATGGAAGTGATCCCGCTGCTGCGGATCATGGCCAGCGCCGAGGAGAGCACGATTCCGCGGCCTGATTCGCGCTTCATTCCGCCCTGCATGACCATCTCGGGATCGCCCACGCTCAAGAACCTGCTGCGCGACCTGGCCAATGCGGTCGAGGCCGCCCGCAAGGAGCTGGTGAATCAGCTCACACGCGGCGGCTACTCAGTGGAGAACATCAAGCCGCCGCAGATGCTGATGATCTTGCGGCTGACGACGCTCAATCGCTTCGCGGGCCGGCTCCCGTCGCTCTTTGCAGGTTCCGCCGGTGCGGGAACCATCTCACCGCTTGAGGCCTATCTCGAACTGCGGGAACTGCAGGGCGAGCTCGCGGCACTCGCGCCCGATCGCGATCCGTTCGAGGCGCCCAAGTACGACCATGACCTGCCGGGCATCATCTTCACCGAGCTTGATCGAAAGATCCGGCCCCTGCTGCGTTCGGAGAGCCGCGGCAGGTTCATCCAGATTCCGTTCATCAAGGATCCGACCAACGTGCTGGGTGTCTCGGTCACCGACGAACAGTTTGCGCAGGCCAACGGCTTCTACGTGGCCATCAAGACCAAGATGGATCCGACGCTTCTGGCCAAGCTCGTGGAGGATCAGGACAAGTTCAAGCTCATGCCCAAGAGCATGATCAAGCTGAACATCTTCGGCGCCCGTCTGGTGGAGGACCGCCACCCGCCGATGGAGCTGCCCAGCGCGACCGATCTGCACTACTTCCGGATCGATGTGGGGCAGAGTCAGAAGATGTGGGAGCGGATCGTCCAGGAGAAGTCCATCGCCCTGCGGTGGAGCGATCAGGAGCCCATGGAGTACACCGACATCAGCCTCTATCTCACCGTTCCCTGACCGCGGTGAAACGAACCTTCGGGCGTGACCCGGGCTCGATGCCCGTTCGCGCCGCACGCCGCCGCGGCGAGTCATTGAGAGATGATTCCCCGTACGGCCGAACCAGCGAGATGCATTCATGACGCTTGCCGACATCTGTGAACCGATCTTTCAGTACATCTGCCAGCTCAATCGCATGAGCCGCCGCGGCGGACGCCAGGACTTCGGCGTCATCCGCGCCGAGAGCAAGGCGCTGCTCGCTCAGTGCAAGCAGAAGGCGGACATGACCCCCGGGATGGCGGCATCGTGGCCGACGGCCGAGCTGGTGCTGACCTTCTTCATCGACTCGATGGTGCTCAACTCGAAGATGGGGCAGCAGGGGGGCTGGCGGCCGATGAGCTACGACATCGGGAAGCTGGGCTTCGAGGAGGAGTTCTGGGACATTCTCGAGGATGTGCTCAAGGACCCCAGTGAATCGGCCACGCAGGTCCTTGGCGTCTTCTACATGTGCATCGGGCTGGGGTTCACCGGTCTGTACACGGGCAAGCCCGAAGTGATCAAGCGCAAGATGCTGGAGATCTCTTCGCGACTGCGCGGAATGGTCGATGCCGACCAGGCCGCCCGGCTCTGTCCCGATGCGTACGAGAATGTGGATACTCGCAACCTGACCCGTCCTGCGGGACGCAGCCTCACGGGTCTGACACTGCTGGCCGTGATGCTGCTGGCGGTGGTGCTCGTCTCGTACTTCTATTTCTTCAAGACGGCGGGCGAGACGCTCAACGATTCGCTGGGCGAGATTCGAACGACGTGGGAACACGACACCGGCACGGCCGCGAAGTGATGTTCCCTCGCCGCGGCGGGCGAAGGGCGCCTCGCGCGGCATGACGACGCAGATTCAACCACCTTCAACAACATGCAGCCTCCGCCGGCGATGCCGGCATCAAGGGGGCTGCCGATTGCCGCGGAGCTCTGTATGGAAAACCCGCTCAACACTGTCAGTGACCTTCCCAAGCCGGTTCAGATTCTGCTGCTCGTGGGCAGCGGTGCCGGCCTGGCGACGGTCTTCATGGCCATTTCGACCAACGACAAGGCGTGGAAGATCGCCGCGGCGGGGTTGATTGCCGTGGGGCTGGTCATGGTGCTCTTCAAGCTCGTCCTGATTCTGTGGGACAAGCGCAAGAGCGGACCCTTCTCGCAGATGATCGCGCGGACGGCCAGTGGCCGCGGCGCGAGTGATCCGGCGCAGAAGGCCCGCATGGATGACCTGCGCAAGAAGTTCGAGGAGGGCGTGCTGGCGTTCAAGGCGGCTGGCAAGGACCTCTATTCGCTTCCCTGGTACATGGTGGTCGGGCCGGCAGGTTCGGGCAAGACGGAGATGGTCCGTCGCAGCAACGTGGGTTTCCCGCCGGGGCTGCAGGATGTGCTGCAGGGTTCGGGCGGCACGCTGAACATGCACTGGTGGTTCACCAACCACGCGGTGATGCTCGATACGGCCGGTCGCATGTTCATGGAAGAAGCGGGGGAGGGGCAGAGCTCGGAGTGGAAGGAGTTCCTCAAGCTGCTGCGTTCGGCCCGTGCACACTGTCCGATCAACGGCCTGCTGCTCGTGATTCCTTCCGAGAGTCTGCTCAAGGATGCTCCCGAGAAGATCGACCGGACGGCCGGCGCGATTGCTCGGCAGCTGGATGTGATTCAGCGCATTCTCGAAGTTCGCTTCCCCGTGACGGTCGTCATCACCAAGTGCGACAAGATCGTTGGCTTCCGTGAGTTCTTCGAGTCGGTGACCGACCCGGTACTGCAGCATCAGATTCTGGGCTGGAGCAATCCTGGTTCGCTGGATGATGCCTTCAAGCCTGATGAAGTTGAAAAGCACATGGATCAGGTGCGCGACAAGCTCACCAAGCGCCGCGCGGGCCTGCTCCAGAACCCCATCCACACGACGGATCCCAATGGTCGCCGCACCGACGAGGTTGATGAGCTGTACGAACTGCCCGGCAACATGATGCGCATCGCGCCGCGTCTGCGCCAGTATCTTGAGAAGATCTTCGTCGCCGGTGAATGGAGCCCCAAGCCCCTCTTCCTCCGCGGCATCTACTTCACCAGTTCGATGCGCGAGGGCCAGGCCCTCGACGTGGCGCTGGCACAGGCGCTGGGCGTCGACGCCGACAGCCTGCAGGGCGGCAAGGAATACGACCGCGAGAAGGCCTACTTCCTCAAGGACGTCTTCCTTGGCAAGGTCTTCAAGGAACGCGGACTGGTCACGCGCGCCGCGCACGTCGGCAAGGCCGTCGCCGCGCAGCGCCGCTGGATCATTCTGACCGCACTCGTCTCGTCGCTGCTGGTCGGCGGCGCGACGCTGGCGAGCATCTGGGGATACCGCGGCTCGTTCGAGAAGCCGCGCAACACCTGGGACAGCATCCGCAACACGCTCCGCGCCGATGCCGAGGCCAAGGGACAGCGTCCGCTGGCCCTCTTCGTCACCACCGACGGCAAGCTCGAATACAAGGGTGCCGAGAAGCCCGGCATCAGCGATGTCCCCGAAGATGTGAAGGTCCGCAGCGATCTGCTGACCGTCAGCGGCGATGAGACCGGCGAGATCCCCGATCCGCTGGTCGCCAAGCCCGTCCTCACGATCCTCAAGATCCGTGGCAAGGATTTCCAGGCCCGCCAGATCGACGCCCATCGCGCCATCGTCGAGAGCAAGGTGCTCAAGCCGCTCATTGATGCGGCTCGCCTCAAGCTCCGCGGCGAACAGAACTGGGATGATGATGCCATCGGGGCACTCTCGCAGCTGGTGCGGTTGACGACTCTGGCTGAGGGCAAGGCACCCATCGCCGATCCCTGGTCAGAGAAGGCCGGTGCCGAAGGCGACTTCGTGCTGGTGAGCGTGGAGAGCCTCGCGCGGTACGCGCTGGGCACGGATTTCACCAAGGCGTTTCCCAATTCGGGCAACGATGTTGAGCTCAAGAAGCTCCAGAAGGCGGTTGGCCAGGCTTATCCGCTGGGCTTCCCGGGCAAGGGCGACCTGACTGCATCGGGCCCCAGCGAGTCGCTCTTCAACAACGATCGCGACAAGGCACTGACGGATCTGGTGGCTTCGCTCAACAGCCTGGCTGCCAAGGTTGCCGGACAGACCCCCAGCCCTTCGAGCGAACTGGGCAAGTTCGTCGCACTGGTCGAGTCGGTCAAGAACTTCGAGTCGGCTGAATCGGCGTATGTCGATCAGCTCGCCTGGCTGGCGGCCGAAGGGGCCAACAGCCCCGGTGAAGCCGCGGCGAAGGGATCGGTGAAGGGGTACAACGAGTTCGCGGCAGCCTACAAGGCCAAGTACGCGGCGGTCGATTCGGCCAAGGACGCCGTTGCCGCGCTCGCTGCCACTTACAAGGATGAAGACCTCAACGAGCCCACCAAGCTGCTGGGTTCGGTGCAGGAAGGCATGAAGCGCAACATCGAGGCGATCATCAAGTCGCTGAGCGATCAGTTGCCCGAGAAGGGCGGCTCGGCCGGTTCGGCGCGCCTTGCAACCCTCGAATCGCTCTTTGATCAGAGCAAGGCGGCGAGCATCCCGCAGAGCATGCGTGAATCGCTCAAGGGTCGGGTCGATGAAGTGGGCAAGTCGCTCACGCCCGTGGCTTCACTGCTGGCCAACGGCAAGGTGGAGGCTGGGTCTGCCCGCCTCTATCAGGTGCTCGCCGGCGTTCACAAGCTCGCGCTTGATGCACTGACCGATGGCGAGAAGGCACCCAGCGCCGAGCCCAGTGTGTCGGCGGTCTTCGGCATTCAGAAGCTGGCGCTGGCGACGCGGGTCAAGGATCAGAACGACCGGCTCGACAAGCGCATGCAGTGGAACACGGCGAGCACCGATGGCACCGCGCGCCTCCAGCGCACGGTGGGCGCGGCTCGGCGCGTCGCTGGCATCGCACAGATGCGAGGCCTGTATGGTCTTGCGGTGGGCGCCAGCGGCGAACCGCTCTGGGCCGACGGGGCTTCGCTTGAGAAGGCCGTGGGCGAACTGCCTGACGAGATCGTGACCGCACCTGAGAAGGAAGGCGGTCAGCCGGTGCGTGTGATGCTCAAGTCACCGACGGTGCCCCTCTCTGAGCTCGAAGAGCCGGTCAGCTATGACCGCAAGTACATCCCCGAGGCGGCGATCCGCCTCGTGGGAGCGTGGCGCGACATCCGTGCGCTCACGGAGAATCCCTCCAGCGGCCAGATCGGTGCCATTGCACGCGAGGAACTGGCCAAGGCAATCGCTACCGGCGGCACGGGCGACGCGGCGGTCGAGGCCTACGCCCGCAAGTACGTCAACTACTGGAAGCGTCTTGCCTGTGAGATGGCGATGCCCTCTTCACGCGATTACGACTCGTTCAAGCGCGGCATCAAGGATCTGGCGGGCAATGAATCGTCAGTGGCCGATGCACTTGAAGTGGTGCGCGATCGCTCGCGAGGCGCGCTCGAGAAGTTCGTCGTCGCCACCGGCCCGATGAAGATCGTCGATGATGCCCGCAAGCAGATCGATGCCGATTATGCCGGGCTCGCGGCTCCCAAGAGCCTCGAAACCCTCATCAAGACCTGGGGCAAGGCCTTCTCCGGCTCATCGGCCGAGGCACGCGAGACCCTGCGCATCTCCGTTGACAAGCGCCTCTTCAAGGAGGATTACGCCCTCAACTTCGGCGGAGCGGGCGAGAACGCCAACTACCTCAAGTACCGTGATCAGTTCGTGCTCAAGGCGATTGATTCACTGATCCGCGCTGGCGGCGGCGACACCGCCGCGGCGTGGCGTGAGCTCAGCGAGACCAAGGGCATCCCCCTTGCCAGCGGTGCCGAGTCACTCGCGGACCTCTCCGAAGCGCAGATGGAATCGCTCCGTACCGCCGTCAGCAAGCTGGGCGGCAAGGCGGGCGCGAAGCGCGAAGGCGGCGAACGCGCCGAGGACATTCGTGATCCCGAGCTGCGTGCGAAGGTGCGTGAGATGTGCGGCGAGGATTACCTCTCTGCCGACGGTCGTCAGGAATGGTTCGCGGCAGTTCGTTCGATCCTCAACGCCACCAAGGGCAGCGGCGTGAAGGCCACCATCCAGATCTTCGATGGAGCACCTCCCAAGCCCGCCAACGCCGGCACCGGCAAGTTCGCCGGTGACACCTACACCCGCGCCGGATTCTGGAAGGGCGGTCAGAAGACCGAGACCCGCCTCACCAACATCGATACGGGCGGCAAATCCACCGTGCTCGAACTCGCGCTG
>JBILUL010000010.1:0-58002 GCA_044371005.1 Phycisphaerales bacterium
CGTGCGGCTGAACCCCGCATCGAGGCCCATGATGACGATCAGGAGCATGAGCGCGAAGGGCTCGGCATAGCGCTGCCAGAGTTCGCCGCCCTGAGCCATGGCAAGGCCGTAGCCAAGGAATGCACACAGAATGATGATGGCGCTGCGTGCATTCCAGCGTGCGATGTAGGCACCGACGGTGAGACCACCGATGAGCGTGAGTGCGGCGATGAAGAGCGAGGTGTGGTGGGCGAGCGTGGGGACCTTCGCGGCGATATCCCACAGTCCGGTGCGGCGTCCGGCGAAGTAATCCGCACTGGAACCGGCGGTGGTGACGGGTGCGAAGGCGAGGATCAGCGAGAGGACCGCCGCGGCGATCATGGCCGGCGTGTGCTTGGTGAAGGAGAGGATGACGCGCGGGAGTGTCCAGCCCGCGAAGAAGCAGGAGACAAAGCCGGTGACTGCGAGCAGGAACGTGGGGCCTGCCGGGTTGGACATGTGGTACTGGAGCTGGAAGGTCGGGGGCACGAGTCCGCCCCAGAGCCCGAAGAACCAGATGATCATGAGCGCGGCGGGGAGGATCGCGAGCAGTGCGAGTGATGCGAGGACGCAGCGGCGACCCAGGTGATCAAGGAGTGTCGAGCGCACCGCACCGATGAATCCGGTGCGGGTGTGGGGGAGTGGCGTCGAGGGAGTGTCGTGGGTGGGTATGGAGAGCCACGCCGCGGCGATGAGCAGGCCGCTGGTCCAGAAGTGGATCTGACGCGTGCAGGTGAGGACGGTGAGGAGGATCCCGCCCAGCAGCAGATGTCGCGGCGTGAAGCGCGGGTGGAGTGCGAGCAGGAGGAGCGAGAGGACGAAGAACCAGGCGGTGTTGTCGGGCAGGATCCAGGTGCCGGAGGCGAAGACGTACATGGACGCGGCGAAGGGGAGGACGATCGCCGCGGCGTGGAGGGGCTTGAGGCTGGATGCCGCGGTCTTGCCCAGGAGGATGAGCAAGGCCGCGGTGATGAGGGCGCAGAGGATCTGCATGCCCGCGATGGAGAGGCCCAGTGTGTGCTTGAGGAAGGCGAGCGTGAGATGGAAGAGGGGCGTGGTGGCGGAGAGGTAGTCGGTGAGATCGACCTTGGGCCATTGCTTGGCGAAGATGTCGATGGCGCGGCCGTGGTAGAGGAGCTGGTCGTAGGCGACGCGGTGGGGGATGCGGCCTGAGGCGATGAGTGCCGCGGCGGCGAGGAGGAAGAGGGTCGCGGGGATGTATGCCGCTTTGGAGCGCATGGTTTGAGCGTAGGGCGGGGTGAGGGGGAAGTGCCTGAGTTCAAGGTTGCGAAGTGCGGCAGTGTGTGTTCGGTTGGGCCCTGGTTCTAAAACCACAGCGGCCGCGTGATGCGGCCGCTGCGTGCAGGAAAGAGGGATGAACTGTGTTGAATCAGCGGCGGCGGCAGCCGCCGTTTTCCCAGACGGTGAAGAAGAGGGAGACGTCGTCGCCATCGACGCCACCATCGCGGTTGACATCGGCGTGGAGGTCGCCGGCTTCCCAGTCGGTGAAGAAGGCGCCGATGTCGTCGCCGTCGATGCCGCCATCGAGGTTGAAGTCGGCGGGGCAGGGGAGGTAGACGAAGCTGATGGATTCCTCGCCGTATTCGATGGCGAAGTTGTCGGGGTTGGTGACGGTGGAGAAGGTTCCGTTGTAGGGGCCGCGGAAGACTTCGAAGCTGTCGCCGAAGCGGATGGAGAGCGCGGGATCGATGGTGAAGTTGATGGTGCCACCCAGATCGGCGGGGAGGGTGCAAGTGATGGAGCTGTGAGCGCTGGGTGTGGCCGAGACGTTGATGGTGCCGCCGGAGAAGGGATCTTCGCTGAAGCAGCGGAGCAAGCCGTTGATGAGGAGCGGGTTGGCGTTTGGCGTGACGGTCATGATGCCGCCGTTGTTGGTGAGGTTGCCGGCGATGGTGCCAAAGCCGGTGAGGCGGCCGTTGTTCTCAAGCTGAAGGGTGTTGGTGGGGTCGATGGTGCCGCCGTTCAAGGTGACGAGGCCACCGGTGTGGACCAGCGCGGTGTCGCCATCGCGCAGAATGACGGTGCGGGCATTGGCGTTGACGGTGCCGGAGATGTCGACCTGTGAGAGGCCGGAGGTAGCGCCCATGGAGAGCGTGCCGGTGGTGGCGGAGAAGGAGGAGCCGGCCAGGAGCGTGACGGAGGCGTTGATGTCGCCCAGGCCGGAAAAGGTGCAGTTGTTGGTGAAGGTGTAGCGCGTGCCGTTCATGGTGATCCAGGGGCCCGCGAGGGTGCCGTTGACGGTGATGCCGCTGCCGGTTGCGGTCATGATGCCACGGTGGCTCACGGGACCGATGAGCGTGCCGTTGCCGGTGAGCTGACCGGTGCTGACGACGCGCATGCCTGAGGGTGCTTCAATGGTGCCGGCGGACATGGTGGCGATCTGACCCACGCTCGTTTCGCTCAGGCTCAGGAACGTCAGGCGTGCCGCGGTGAGCTCGAGTTGGCCGACATTGACGACGGAGCCGGACAGGGTGGGGTCGCCCAGCGTGGTGTTGCCGGTGATGTTGATGTGTGTCGACCCGCTCGGAAAGCGGACGATGCCGCGGATCTCGCCGCCGCTGGAAAAGAGGGTGGTGTTGCTGATGTTGATGGTCGGAGCCGAGATGAACCCGCCGTCGGAAATGGTCAGGGTTCCCTCGGTCTGCACATTGATGGTGCCTGTTGAAATCAGCCTGGCTTCGCTGACGACCAGTTCACCCTTGATGAGGCTCGGGCCCGTGAGCGTGGCGATGGCGTCATCGCGGACGATGAATGTGCCGGGCATGTCCAGGTGCCCGAGGGTGAGTCCGCCGAAGGAGATGTTGGCCCCACCGACGATGTTCATGGTGGGGTGGTCAAGACCCGCAACGATGAAGGCACCCGCCGGCGGCGTGAATGTGCCACCATTGATGGTGATCTGTCCACCACTGTGAGTGAGCGTGCCGGGAGCGATGATGCTCAGCGACTGCGTTTGAAACTCCCCGCCGGTGACCACGAGTTCGGCCGTGCCGCCATCGACATCGCCGACGGTGGTGGTGCCGTTGATTGAAACCGAGCCGCCGGTGCTGATGATTGCCGTGGCGGCGCCCGCCGCGTCGGTGGTGGTGTTGTTTCCGACCGTCAGGGATGATGCAGTGAGCGAGGACGTGCGTGCCGGCACCCCGCTGCCAATCCTCATCGTGCCTGAGGCAGCAGAATCAGCAGCGATGGCAATCGGGCCCGCAGCGATGACGCGGCCGCCATTGAGAACTTCGAGCGTGCCTTGCCCAAGATCGCCGATGCGGCTGGGGAGTGGGCCGGTGGTCGTCAGTGTGGTGGGGGTTGTCGACGTGGCTTGGATGACGGCATGGCCGGTGGAGCCAGCCCGCCTGCCCAAGCCAAAGGTTTCTGCAGAGGCTGCAGCTCCATCAGTGATGACCAACAGACCCTCGCCGCTGTTTCCAACCGTGATCTGCCGCGTGGGGATGTTGAGGCGGCTGGTGGCTCCGACCAGGTTGAGGCTGCCCCGAGTCGATGAGCCATGTCCGACGTTGAACTCGCCATTGCAGTTGAGTGTGCCGGAGGCAAGTGTGAGTTCGACGGTTCCGCCGCCGGATCCGGCGAAGAACCCCGCACCGCCGATCGTGTGCGGGGACTGGCAGTTGAGTGTGACCGACCCCGCGTCATAGCTATGGCGGAACGAAGCGCTGCTGAGCGCGTTGTAGGTCACCGTATAGGTGCCCGGAATCTGAAAGAACAAGGAGTCCAAGGCGGTCGGAACCTGCGCAGGGCTCCAGGAACCGGGGGCGGATGCCAAACCGCTGGTGGCGGTGAGCCAGCTCAGATTCGTCGCGGCGGCGGGGAGTGCCATGCCGCAGACCGCGGCAAGTGTGGATGCAGTGATGGCGCAACGGTGGCTGAACAACCTCATGAATGGACCCTTTCCTGAACTGTGAATGTGATGCCGCGACAGGCCTGCTTTGGGCCCCGCTTCATTCCAGAAGCGACTCAGCAGCGTGATCTGCCCATGAATGTTCTAGGGCGGCAGGAATCTTGCAGATTGTCTGAAAATGCCGCGGCGAGCGGGGTGTGGCCCTGGTGGCCTCGCGGGCGTGCTTCACAGCGCAACCGACAGGAAATCATGGAATTATCCACAAGCCGCCATGGGGATGAACGCAGGCTTCTTTTGGGTTTGGATTCCTACCGTGGTGGTGTGCCGCGGCGGGGCTGTGTGGGCCATTCGCGCCGGGCGTGTTGCACCTGAAGGGCGGCCATGGCGGAACAGAAGCAGGATGGCGCGGGATCACTTGGCGACTTTGTGCATCTTCACTTGCACACGGAGTATTCGCTGCTTGATGGTGGCAACCAGATCGACAAGCTGGTGAACCGGGTGGCGGAACTTGGGATGAAGTCGGTGGGCATTACGGACCACGGCAACATCTTTGGTGCAGTCGCGCTGTATACAGCCTGCAAGGACAAGGGGATCAAGCCGATTCTGGGGGTGGAGGCGTACGTGACGCCGCCGGGGAAGCCGCGGACGGACAGGACGTACACGGGTGGTGGCGAGGGTGGGTTCCACCTGGTGCTGCTGGCGATGAACAACACGGGTTGGCAGAACCTGATGTACTTGTGTTCAGAGGCGTACCTGACGGGGTTCTACTACAAGCCGCGTATTGATCGGGAGCTCTTGGCGAAGCATGCGGAGGGGCTGGTTGCGATCAACGGGCACCTTGGCAGTGAGATCGGCGATCACCTTCTGAACTTCCATCGCAGTGGCGACAAGAAGTACTGGGATCTGGCGGTTGAGAGTGCGACGTGGCATGCGAAGGCGTTTGCCAATGCAGAGGGATCAGATGAGATCCCGCGCTTCTATGTGGAGTTGCAGCATCACATTCCGGAGCAGAACGCGATCAATCCGATGTTGATCAAGCTCGCGCGCGAGTTGAAGCTGCCCTTGGTGTGCGACAACGATGCGCACTTCCTGAAGGCGGATGATCATGACACGCATGACACGCTGATCTGTATTTCAACGGGCCGCGGGAAGAACGATCCGGACCGGATGAAGTATCCGCCGGATTTGTTCGTGAAGAGTCCGGGCGAGATGCAGGAGTTGATGGAGCCGTATGGCGAGGCGGGCGCCGAGGCGATGACGAACACGGTGCGCATCGCACAGGCGTGCAATGTGACGCTGGCGCTTGGCGCGAACAACTCGCCGATGGTGCGTCTGAAGCCTCGCGATGTGAAGGTGGAGCCTCGGTGGGATGATCCGGTCTTTGGCGGTGATCTGACCGCGTGGTACAAGGCGTACTGCGCGACGTTCGAGGTGCTGCCGTTTGCGATTCCGGATTCGGCGAGTGATGAGGATCGCAAGGCGCTGCTTGCCTCGGCGAAGACAGAGTGCGATGAGGCGCTGCGGCTTCTGTCGGAGGGCGGGTTCAGGTGGAGGTATGGGCGCGGGTTTGATGAGGCCAAGGCAGCGAACCCGAAGGATGACTATGTGGCGCGTCTGGAGCGCGAGCTCAAGATTCTGGCCGACAAGAACATCTCGGCGTACTTCCTGATCGTGTGGGACTTCGTGAACTGGGGGCGGCAGAAGGGGATTCCGTCCAATGCCCGTGGATCGGGCGTGGGCACGATGGCGGGGTATGTGCTGGGCTTGTCGAATGCGTGTCCGGTGCGGTATGGGCTGCTGTTCGAGCGATTCACGGACCCGGACCGCAGTGAGTATCCCGATATCGATATTGACTTGTGCCAGGATGGCCGCGGCGAGGTCATCAACTACGTGCGCCAGAAGTACGGGCATGTGGCGCAGATCATCACGTTCGGAACGCTGGGTGCGAAGGCGGCGCTGCGCGATGTGGGCCGCGTGATGGAGATTCCGCTGGGCGAGGTGGATCGGCTCTGCAAGCTGATTCCGCAGCAGCTGAACATCTCGCTGCAGGAGTCCTACGACCAGGAGGCGGAGCTCAAGAAGGCGGTTGATGGAGACGAGCGGTATCGGCAGCTCTATGACCATGCGCTGGCGTTGGAAGGCCACACGCGGCATGCGGGTGTGCATGCAGCAGGCGTGATTGTCGCAACACGGCCGTTGCATCAGATCGTGCCGTTGTACAAGCAGCCGGGCAACGAAGAGAACGAAATCATCACGCAGTGGGATGGACCCACCTGCGAGAAGATGGGCCTCTTGAAGATGGACTTCCTCGGGCTGCGCACGCTCTCGATCATCGAGCGCGCGAAAAAGCTCATTCGAGAAAGTTTGAGCGAGGATGAGATTTGGAGTGCTGTGGGGAGGGCACGTGGTAGTGCACCGGCACTGACGTCGCCGCATCCGTTGGATCTGGACAGGATCGACTTCTCCGACCAGCGCGTGTTTGAACTGTTCCGCCGCGGCGAGACGACGGGCGTGTTTCAGTTTGAATCTGGCGGCATGCGCCGATTGCTCACGGAAATGAAGCCGGACCGTTTGGAAGATCTGATCGCCGCGAACGCATTGTTCCGGCCGGGTCCGATGGATCTGATTCCCGATTACAACCGCCGCAAGCATGGCACTGAGGAAGTGCCCAAGGTGCACGAGGTGGTGGAGCGGTACACGGCAGAGACGTACGGCGTCATGGTGTATCAGGAGCAGGTCATGCAGATCGTGCATGGTCTGGGCGGCATCAAGCTGCGCGATGCGTACACGCTGATCAAGAACATCAGCAAGAAGAAGCACGACAAGATCGAGAAGGAGCGTCCCAAGTTTGTCGATGGTGCAGGGAAGCAAGGGTTGCCCAAGGACAAGGCGCAGGAACTCTTCGAACTCATCCTGAAGTTCGCCGGTTACGGCTTCAACAAGAGCCATTCGACCGGGTACGCGATCGTGGCGTATCAGACGGCGTATCTCAAGACGTACTTCCCGAACCAGTACATGTCGGCGTTCCTCACGTATGAATCGCAGGCCAACAAGGTGAGCGAGTGGATTCCGTATCTGGAAGACTGCCGCCGCACGCGGTTCCTCGATCCGGCGACGGGAGCGCAGGCCAAGGTGGGCGTGGAGGTGAAGCCGCCGGACATCAATCTGTCGGGTGCGGATTTCACGGTGGTCTTCAATGAAGGGGAGTCTCGCAACTCGCGGGGCGGGCATGTGCGGTTTGGTCTGCGTGCGCTCAAGGGCGTGGGCGACAAGGCCATCGAGCACATGATGGCGCACCGGGTGAAGGGTGGGCCCTTCACGAGTCTGTATGACTTCACGGAGCGGCTGCCGTATGGCGTGCTGAACAAGACGGCGCTCGAGTCGCTCATCAAGTGCGGCGCGTTCGACAGTGTGCATGGGCGCGAGAATCGCGCGGCGATGATCGCGACGATCGAGCGAGCGTTGACGGCGGGGCAGAAAGCCGCGGCGGACAAGGCTTCGGGCCAGAGTGCGCTGTTCGGCGGTGGGCCAGCCGCGGCGGTGGAGACGGCGGTGGTGCCGCTGGCAAAGGCCGAAGCGTGGAATGAAGCCGAGACGCTGACGAAGGAGAAGGAAGTTCTGGGCTTCTATGTGAGTTCGCACCCGCTGGAGCGGTGGCGGCCCTGGTATTCGGCGTTCGTGACGCACACAACGGCGACGATCAAGGACTTGCCGCAGGACACGCGGGTGGTGCTCGCGGCGATGATTCAGGAATCGCGGACGATCATCATCAAGAACGGCCGCAGTGCGGGCCAGAAGATGGCGATTCTCACGGTGGAAGATCCGTCGGGTGCTGCGGAGTGTGTGGTGTTCTCGGATTACTTCGCGAAGTACGGACACCTCGCCGCGGCGGAAGCGGTGTTGTTCGTGCTGGGCCGCATCGATCTCAAGCGCGGTGATGCGCAGATCATGGTGGACCGGCTGGTGCCCATTGATGGACTGCCGCTGGATGGCGGAAGGTTGCGCCTGTTTGTGGATGAGCAAAAGCTCAATGGTGGTGCGCTGGCGACGATGACGCGCGTGGCGGATCTGGTGCGCGGGAGTGTGCCGCCGCCGCCAACGGCGAAGGATCTGAATCCGCTGCCGACGTTCCCGGTGGAGATCGTGATCGGGACGAGCGATCGGGTCGCGCTGCTTGCGGCGGATCCGAAACTGCGCATCAACCTCAAGCCCGATCTGCTCAAGGCGATTGCCGGTGAGCTTGGTGATGGCATGGTGAAGCTGGCTGGTGGTGTCGCGCTGGATAAGGTGGATAAGAACGACAAGCCCAAGTGGGGGGCGAAGCGCAAGCCCAGTCAGGATGATGATGAGTGAACGTGGCACGGCTCTCTGAGCCGTGTTCTTCAGTCACATGGCTCTCTGAGCCATGTCGGCGCACTGGTTCCAGCACTGGCCTTGCTCACAGAGTGAGCGGCGACGGGGGAACACTGCTCAGAGAGCAGTGCCACGGGGGAACATTGCTCAGAGAGCAATGCCACGGTATTCTTCGGGAATGCTTCAATCTCTCCTCGCGTTGGTGTGTGCATCGTGTATCGCAGCAGACGATGGTGCCGAGCTGCGCACGAAGCATGTGGTTCATGTCATGATCGATGGCCTTCGGTGGCAGGAGGTCTTCACTGGTGCTGATGAGCGGTACATGACCAAGGAAGTGGGGAAGGTTGAGAAGAAAGAGGAGTTGGTGAAGCAGTGGATCCGGCCCACGGCGCAGGAGCGGCGTGAGGTGTTGATGCCGTTCCTGTGGGGGACGGTGGCAAAGGAGGGGCAGATCTTCGGAAGCCGCGAGAAGGGGAGTGTGGTGCGGGTGACCAACGGGATTGGCGTGTCGTATCCGGGGTATGCCGAGTCGCTGGTGGGGATGGCGGAGCCGGCGATCAAGGACAACCGGCACATCGTGAACCCGCACGAGACGGTGTTTGAGTGGATCAACAAGCAGCCGGGGTTTGAAGGGCGGGTCGCGGCGTTCGGGTCGTGGGACACGTTCCGCTACATCTTCAGGGCTGAGACGTGTGGGTTTCCGGTGGATGATGGGACGGGGCCGTTCACGAAGGGGAAGCTCAACGCGGAGATTGAGTTGGTGAATCGGTTGCGGCTGGAGGTGCCGTATCGGTGGGGGACGGTGGCCTTTGATGGGTTGCTGTTCAACCTGGCGTTGCCGTGGATTGAGGAGAACAAGCCGCGTGCGGTGTTCATTGGTCTTGGGGAGACCGATGAGTGGGCGCACGAGTATGACTACGGGGCGTATCTGAAGGCGGCGCATCTGGCGGATACGTACTTGCGGCGGTTGTGGGAGAAGCTGCAGTCGATGGAGGAGTATCGGGGGACGACGACGTTGATCGTGCATCCGGACCATGGGCGCGGGGATCTGGCCGGCGGGCCGCGGCACTGGGGGGATCATGGGAAGGCGTACGAGGGATCGCTTGACATCTGGGTCGCGGCGATGGGGCCGGATACGCCGGCGCTCGGGGAGCGGGGCCCGGCGCCTGAACTGACCCAAAGCCAGGTTGCTGCGACGATCGCGGCGTTCCTGGGCCTTGATTACTGCAAGGACCATCCTGAGGTGGCCAAGCCCATCACCGAGCTTCTGCCTCCAAAAGACCGATAATGCTTTGGCTTTCGCGGCTGTGGTGGGACATTGTGGGGTGGCGTGACGGAAAAAGGCGGTGTGAGCATCTGGATGGAGGTTGGGGTGGGGATGTCTTTGTGAGATGCTGCCATGCCTGAGAACTTTGATCGCGACAATGTGGCTTCAGAGGGTCCGGATCCGGACATTCTGGTGACGCGCGTGGTGGATGGCCGCGATACCGCGGCGGACTGGCAGGCGCTGGAGGCGATTGCCTCTGCGGACCCTTCGATGTGGCGCGTGTTGGCACAGGCCCAGCGCGATCATCGGGCGTTGTCAAGAGCCGTGCGCGGGCAGACGGCGGTGGCGGAGCGGGTGTCGGCACCGGCGCATGTGCTTCGGCGTGTGACGGGGGCGTATTCATTTGAGCGTGAGGCGATGGCGCGGCGGACGCGTCAGGTGTCGACGTGGGCTGGCTGGGCAGCCGCGGCGGCGATTGCGCTGGCGTTTGTGGGTCGTGTGGGTGTTGGGCCTGCCACTTCAGCGGGACCCGGTGAGGGGCCGCAGGCGGGGCTTGCGCTTCCGGTGTCGAATGCAGCGGATGCATTGCAGACGTATTTGAATGAGGGGCGGCAGAATGGCCGCGTGATTGGTGAGCAGCCGATGCGGATGCTGGGTTTTGAGCAGCTGCCTGATGGTGCTGGGTATCGGGTGGTGTATGAGCGCCCGATCATCGAGAGTGCGGTGGTGAGTCTGCCGTACAACCTGACTACGGATGAGTTGTCGCAGCCTGGGATGGTGCAGGTGCAGCCTGTGCTGCCGGTGCAGCCGCGGCGTGCGGTTCGCAAGCCTTCGGCGCAGTGAAGTGTGTTCGTGCGTGTGGAATTGCTGACGGATCGGGAGCGGGTGAGCATCAGAACAACGGGACGAACAGTTCACACTCGTCCACTCCTCTAACGTCGCTGTGGTGAAAGCTCGGCGGCGCGTTTCCCAAGAATCTGCGATGGTTGGTGTCTTGTGTGCGAGACGAACCTGATGCAGATGGAGCCGGCCTGAACGTTGGGCCGGGGGGAACGGAAGAACCTGGTTTGGTTTCGGTATTCGGTGGGGTCCATCATTCGGGGTTTGGCTCGCAGGGAGTCTTCATCCATGGTCAATGCAAATGCTGGTCGTTTCGGTGGTTTTGGTGCTGCGTTCGCGGCGTGTGTTCTGGCTGGTGCAGCCGGGACCTGCGTGGCTCAGCAGCACGAAGTGGTCGTGAACAACCTGACTGGGAGTTTCAGTCAGCCTCTGGGATCCGGTGGCGGTCAGACGTCAACGTCGCGCACCGTGATCTCCGAGTCGGATGGGGATGACACGTACACGCTGACGATGAGCGGCGACAAGATTCGCGTCGAGCATAACGGCAAGAAGGTTCCGGCAGATCGCGTCGTCAAGAAGGATGGCGTGGTGCAGGTGCTCGACAAGGATGGAGCGGTGGCGCACGAGTTCAAGATCAGTCAGGCAGGGGATGCGGAAGCGCCGGTCCCGCCGGCGGTGGTGCGTGTGGAGCGTGCGCCGCGTGGCGCGATGAGCGTGACGGTGGGTTCGAATCCGCCTCCGGTCATGGTGGGCATGCTGATGGAGTATGTGGAGGATGAGGAAGGTCTGGTGGTGCAGCGCGTGTTCGACGGTCTCCCCGCGGCCAAGGGTGGCCTGGAAGCGGGCGATGTGATCGTCGAGATCGAGGGCAAGAAGGTCGAGAACAACGAGTCGCTGCGTGAGTCGCTGCGTTCGAAGAATGCCGGTGATTCGCTGGCGCTTTCGGTCATGCGTGAGGGCACGAAGAAGGACCTCAAGCTGGAACTGGTGAAGTATGACCAGGAGGTCATGGACAAGGCGCGCGGTGAACAGAGCGAGATGACGGTTGAAGGGTTTGAAGTGCCGCGGGCTTTCTCCTGGAGCGCGCCGGGCGAACTTCCCAATGGGCTTTCGGCGCTGATGGATCCATCCTTCCGCGAGAATGTTCGCAAGTCGGTGGAACAGGCGCTCGAATCGGTGCGCAAGAACAGTGCGCAGGATGCGGAGAAGTGGAAGGGCGAAGTGATCAAGTCGCTCGAGGAGGCGCTCAAGAGCGTCGAGCAGGGTTCTGCGCAGATGCGGGGCCAACTGAACACGCTTCGTGGTCAGGGCAACAGCCTGGGTGGTTCGCGCACGATGATCTTCCGCGAGATGCCCAATCAGGTGTTTGAGGTGCCGGGAGTTCCGGCGGTGCCGCCCGCAGAAGGTGTGCATGCCGAGCACATCGACAAGCTGACCAAGGCCCTGGACCGGCTCAATGATCGGTTGGATCAGCTCGAGAAGAAGCTCGAGAACAAGAAGTAATCCGACGGCGGGAGTGATCTTCCGTTCCGGACGGGCCGCGCAACCACCCCGGCGCGGCCTGTCCATTTTTGGACTGTGCGGCAGGTGTTCCCCCAACCGAGTTGAACACGACTGCCCGGCTGCCCGTGGTCGACCGCGATACCGATGGCCGAAGCTCTCCACCCAGACGAAGCGCGAGCGAACGGAACGTTGCGCGTGTCGAGGGTCGATGTGTTGGTGAAGGGCAAGAGGTGCAAAGGCGAATGAATGGTGGAGGGTCGCCGCGGGTGTTGGTTCAACGCGGTGCCTGGAGCTGGATGTTGATCCGAGTGGGCAATCTCGGGTGGTGCCTGGTCGCGCCTCCAGCGGATGGAGTGTCAAGGTGATCCTGCGGGGGAGTGGAGTTCCTCGGTGGAAGCCTTCCCAGCAATGCCACACGCTTCATTTCCGCGCTCGTCAGCTGGGGGATACCCCGGCCACATCGATTTTCAGCCTTGCCCTGCGGGTTTTGCCGCGATTGGGCGCGTGAAGCGAAGGCCGTGGTAGTCGCGTGGGCGAACTTGTATCAGGTTGCTTGGAGTTTGAGAGCGGAACAAGCTCAGAAGTAGAGTCTCTCGTGTCCGGTGTGTCGGAGATTCATCGCTCTGTCTGTCTGGTGGCCAATGATAGTCGGGGCATCGGGCGCATGATGAAGGTCCACACACAAGGAGCATGGAGATGAGAAACGTACTTGGCAAGGTCGCGGCGTGTCTTTTGTTCGTAGCGGCGGGGACCACTCAGGGTCTGGCCACTTCGGGCGTGTCGCTGAGCAATGAAGAAGTGCTCGCAACGGCCGATTCGGTGTTTCTGGGCAGGGTGGTCGGGGCGCAGTCGCGAGTGACGGGGCCTGGTGGCAAGTTCATCGTGACGGACTACCAGATCCAGGTGGAGCGGCTGCTCGCGGATGATGGGAGCATCGCTCGCGATCAGCAGGGCGGCGTGGTCACGTTGACGTTTGCCGGTGGAACGGTGGGGGAGCGGGGAATGGATGTGGCGGGGTTGCCGCGGCTTGAGGCCGGGGATCGCGCCTTCTTCTTCGTTGAAAGCGCCGATCGCCGCAGCTTCAGCCCTCTGGTGGGCATGAACCAGGGTCTGTATCCCGTTGTGACGATCGATGGTGTCGAGCGCGTGACTCGCAAAGACGGGTGCGCGGCCGGACCCGGTGACGGAGCGGTTCGCGTGCCGCTGATGTCCAAGCTGGCCCCTGCACGCGGCACGGGGTTCACGGCCGATGAGTTCGCGGCACAGATCGAGGCGGCACTCCCCAAGGTCCGGGCCCTTCCCGCGCTGCGGCGGACATCGGTGCCTCAGATGGATCCGAGTCTGCGGGGACGGGCGTTCCAGGGGAATGATCTGCCGCTGTGTCAGCCCGGATCCGGACCTGTGGCGGAGAGTGCATCGGTTGTTCTGAGTCACGCCGCGGCGGTGCAATCGCCCGTCGTGGCGCAGCGACAGATGATTGAGGGTGCAGAGGCAGACCAGACCGAGGTGGTGACATCGTCGCCGTATCAGGCACGCTATGGGTTCTTCCGGGCGGTGCCGAACCTTCCGATCGTGTACAACATTCCGCCGATCATCTATCCGGCCTGGGGTAACGCCTTTGAGGAGACGGCCAGCAACTGGAACGCCTACGCGAGCGATGTCTTCCGCAAGTACACGACGCCCAACAACACGCTGACGGCGGATAACGGGCGAAGCGAGACGGGATTCCTGAACAACGCCGACATGATCGCGGTGTACAACTACCCGTGGGGAGCGACGACGTATGCGGTGGCGCTTGGATGGTCAGTGAACAACCGCCTGGTTGAGTCGGACATTCTGTTCAACCCGGCATGGGCGTGGACCAATGATCGCGAAACGGCGTATGCGAACAGTAACATCGTCTACTTCCAGCCGGTGAGCCTGCACGAGCAGGGGCATGCGTTCGGTCGCGAGCATTCGTTCGTGACAAATCCCGGCTATGGCGCGCCATCGGTGATGAACTACTGGTCGCGGCCGTTCTATCTGACTGAAACCTATCGCGTCTTTGCGGATGATGCCGAATCGATCCGTGCGGCGTATCCCGGCCGTGCGGTGGCCCAAAACGATGTGCTGCTGACGATGTGGCGGATGTCAGGGACCGTGGGCGCCAACTTCAACGGCGTGACGGACCTTTCGTTCTCGCCAACAACGGTGCAGCAGGGTAGCGGCCTCACGATCAGCAACATGTATGCGGAGAACGTGGGCACAGTGCAGCGCGATGTGAGTGTCGATTTCTATCTGTGTCCTTCGCAGCGAAGCTTCTGGGGCGCGTACTACGCGGGCACGAGCTACGTTGCCAATTTCCCACGCTTCACGGTTGCCGGATACTCGCGTTCGATCACGGTGCCTGGCAACGTTCCTCCGGGCGACTACTACATCGCAACGGCGTTGTCGGGTGGTGGTGATGTCAACGGCTTCAACTCGCAGGCGTGGAGCCAGAACCGGGTGCGCGTGGTCGCCCCTCCGCCGCCCCCGCCGTCCTCACCGCCGGCCAACGACATGCGGTACAACGCGATGTGGATCGGGCAGGGCACGTACTACGGCAACACGACCTATGCGACCGTCGATGGGTCGGCAGCGTGCGGCACGAGCAACTCGACACCGGACATCTGGTATCGGTTCGTGATGCCCTACCCGGGAACACTGGTGGCTGATACGTGCGACTCGGCGTACGACACCGTGCTCTCGCTCGAGTACTCCTGGGGCGGGTGGATCACGTGTGATGACGATGGTGCTTCATGTACGTTCCGCAGTTCACGAGCCACCGCGGCTCTGGCCAGCGGCGAGATCGTCTACATCCGTGTCAGCGGGTTCAGCGGCGACAAGGGTGCAGCCCAGCTCAACGTGCGGGTCCTCCTGAACAACGACTCGTGTGCGGCAGCTGCTCCGATCGGGCCTGGAACTTCGTACGGCTCGAGCGTGGGTGCCTCCGCAAGCGGCATCAATGCCAACTGCTTTGATCCTCAGACTCTGGACATCTGGTACTCCTACACGGCCGGCTGCACGGGCACCGTGACCGTGGACACCGTCGGCTCGAACTTCGATACGGTGCTTGGAACCTACGCCTCCTGCGGCGCCGCGATCGGCGAGTGCAACGATGATGCGCTCGGCACCTACCAATCGCAGGTCTCCTTCTTCGCCAAGGCCGGCGACACGACTCTGATCCGCGTGGGCGGCTACAACGGAGCCACGGGCAACGTGGTGCTGAACATCACCGCACCGCTGACTCCCAACGATGTGTGCGAAAACGCCATCGTGATCGGCGATGGTGCGGTTGGGTTTGATACGCGGTGTGCAGTCACCGAAGGTCTCAACCTGAGCGAGGCGTGCGGGCTGGGCGCGGCAACAGCTGTCAACGATGTGTGGTACTCCTACACGTCGCCCGTCAATGGCGTTGCATCGATCAGCTTCTGCGGCAGTGACTTCGATGTCGTTTCGGCGGTCTACGACGCCACCAACGGGTGTCCCGCCAACTCCGACCCGCAGATCGTTTGCGCTGCACTCATCGAGTCGTGCCCAGCCAGCGCTTCGATGATCTTCAACGCATCAGCGGGGAGCACCTACCTCATCCGCGTGGGCGGATACTACGGCGGACCCGTCGGTCTGGTGAACGGCACCGGTGGCTTCTCGATCAACACGGTCCCTTCAGCACCGCTCAACGACTCGTGCGACGCCGCGCAGTATCTCACCAACTCGCCCTCGACCTACACCTTCAGCGGCACGCTGGTGGCAGCGACCGCGGACGGCTCCAGCCTCTCTGATCCGGTCGAAGGCGCCGGGCCCGATGTGTGGTTCATGTGGGATGCCCCATGCAGCGGCGTGCTCGTGGCGGGCACGTGCGGAACCTACGGCAACTACGGCACCAACACCATCATCTCGCTGCACTCGGCATGTCCGGGTGATGTCGGCAGCGAACTGACTTCATCATCCACGGCGGCTGGCTACGCCTGCGGAGTCGCTGACGACTTCGATGCTGATGTGGCTCTGTATGTCGCAGCCGGACAGCGCGTGATGATCCGAATCGCCGCGGAGGATGCTGCACAGCCGCTGTCGCTCATCAGCGGTGCCATCAGCTTCCGTCCCAACGGCGATTACTACTTTTTTCCCACCCTGGCAGCCGAGGGCTCCAACTACTTCTGCAGCCACGGAGCTACACCTGACGACATCGGCGATGGGTTCGGTCTCAACGATGTCTGGCACGTCTACCAGGCAGGATGCACAGGCATCGCCACGGCGTCGCTGTGCTCGACTCCATATGACACAGTGCTGGCCGTCTACGACTACGACGGCGAGAACGGGGCGATCGGTGCGCAGGTGGCCTTCAACTACAACGATGGGCCCGTGTGCGAAGGCATCGCCGCGTCGCTCACCTTCCGCAGCGTCGCGGGCAACTGGTACGTGCTGCGAACGGGCATCGGGTTCGATGCGAGCCTCACGCTTGACCTCTCGTGTACGCCTGATGCAGTGCCCTGTGCTGCGGACTTCAACCAGGACGGCGGCGTTGATGGCTCTGATGTCGATGCCTTCTTCATCGCATGGGAAGCGGGCGAATCCAACGCCGATGTGAATCTCGATGGTGGCGTCGATGGCGGCGATGTTGAAGCCTTCTTCGCGCTGTGGGAGGCGGGAGGCTGCTGATCGAGGCGGAAGTCCTAAGTTCCAAAGTTCCGAAGTGCAGCGGAGCACGCATGGGCAGGCCATGTGTGCTCTGCTGCATTTTTGCCCAATCGAAGACCTGTCCAGCACATTCTCCGCGCACGCACTCAACGACCCATGGATCGCCCTCGCGCACTTTGGAACTTTGGAACTTGCGCACTTCCCCGTTCAACCCGCCAGCTTCATGAACGTCAGCACGCGCGGCGGCTGCATCGCCTTGTTGAAGTGCTCAAGCGCGGGCGGCACGGGTGCGTAATCGTGCCACACCTTCACGGGTCCAAAGACCATGTGCTGCCACGCCGGGCGCAGGTTCGAGTTCTGCGGGAGTGCGTACGGGTTGAAGTGGGTCTGATGGAGCGCGAGGGCAAAGGCGCACTGGTCGTTGCTGGGCATCACCTTGGTGGTGCCGCCGGGGCCGGTGTAGGGAAGGCGTGAATCGGTGGTGGGGGCCAGGTTCGCCCACGTGGTGAAGAGTTCACGCGTGCGCTGGGAGCGATCAAAGAAGAGGACGCCGGTGTTGTACTCGGGGAGGTCGCCCTGAACGGCGTGGATGTAGCGGCGGGCGTAGGGGGCTTCGCAGAGGCAGCAGGCAAGGCCGTGGCGAGCCGCGGCTTCGAAGCCGAAATCGAGGCGATCGAGCACGACGGTGTCGGCATCGAGGAAGAGGGTCTCCTCAAAGGGGCTCAGGTCGAACATTCCGGCCTTGTAGAGCAGGCCGGCCTCCCGGGGGGCTTCATGGATGTGGATGGGCAGGTCGGGGTGGAGGCGCTGTACCGAGGCCATGGAGCGGGCGAGGGTGGCTTCGAGCGCGGAATTGGCGGATCGGTTCCAGACGATGTAGAGAATGCCGCGGCTTGCCATGAAGGAAGTTTCGGCCAGACGCGGCGGATCACCCTGACATCCGACCCGGGGAAGCGTGCGGTCCGAGCCCTTGCACCCCCCAAACAGATGAAACAATCTGCAATCTGGGGTGATTGTGCTTGTGTGCCAGAGGCGGGTTCAAGTAGAATGCGCACACGATGGCGCACCTCTTTGTACATTCGGTTGGGATTCTCGCCGCGGTTGCAGGGACGGGGTTGGTGGTGCTTGCGCCGCGGGAGGTGCCGCGGGCGGCGGGGGCGGTGAAGGTGATGGAGCCTGGGGCGAAAGTGGCCAGCGGGGCGGCCACACGCAAGATCCACTACACGAAGGACATTCAGCCGATTCTTTCGGACCGGTGCTTCCAGTGTCACGGGCCGGATGAGGCGGCGCGGAAGGCGGAGTTGCGGCTGGATGGGTCGGAGTGGGCGACCAAGCCTCGGACGAAATCGAACGGGAAAGAAGCCGCGGCGGCGATCGTGCCGGGCGATCCGAACGCCAGTGAGTTGATGAAGCGGGTGGTGTCGGATGATCCAGATGAGGTGATGCCGCCGGCATCGAGCCACAAGAAGGCGATCAGCGAGTCGGAGCGCGAGCTTCTGGCGGAGTGGATTCGTCAGGGTGCGGTGTATGAAGCGCACTGGGCGTTCAAGGCGCCGGTGCGGCCGGCAGTGCCGGAGGTGGCGGGAGAAGCCGCGGCGTGGTGTCGGACACCGATTGATCGCTTCGCGATGGCGGCGATGCAGCAGGCGGGGATTGAGCACGCACCCGAGGCGGACAAGGCGACGTTGATTCGGCGGGTGACGCTGGACCTGACGGGGCTGCCGCCGACGCCGGAGGAAGTGCGGGCGTTTCTTGCCGATGAGAGCGCGGATGCGTATGAGCGGCTGGTGGATCGGCTGCTGACGACCGAGCCGTATCGCTCGCGGACGGCGGAGCGCCTCGCGGCACCCTGGCTTGATGCTTCGCGATTTGCGGATACGTGCGGCATTCATACCGACAATGGGCGGCAGATGTGGCTATGGCGCGACTGGGTGCTCGCGGCGTATCGCGACAACATGCGCTTTGATCAGTTCATCACCGAGCAGATGGCGGGAGATCTGGTGGAGCAAGCGAGCGAATCGCAGCGGATCGCGAGCGGCTTCCTGCGCAATCATGTGACGACGGATGAGGGCGGCGCGATTGCGGAGGAGTATCTGGTTGAGTACGCGGTGGATCGGGCGACGACAACTTCATCGGTGCTGCTCGGGCTGACGATGGGGTGCGCACGGTGCCATGATCACAAGTACGACCCGATTTCGATGAAGGATTTCTACAGTTTCTATGCCTTCTTCAACTCGGTGGAGGAGCCGGGGCTGTATTCGCAGACGCAGGATGCCAACCGGGCGTACGAGCCATTTCTGGCGGTGCCCACGGTGCAGCAGCGCGAACGGCTCGCGGCGATCGAGGCGCAGCGGGCGGAGTTGACGAAGAAGCAGCAGGCGACGACACCGACCGAAGAGGCGCAGCGAGCGAAGTTCTTCGCGAGCATCGGTGCGGAGATGGGTGTCTCGTGGGTTGATTCGACCGTGGTGAGCGCGACCTCGAAGGGTGGCGCGACCTTGACGCAGCAGGCGGATGGCTCGGTGCTGGCCTCGGGTGAGAATCCGGAAAGCGATGTGCATGAACTCACGTTGCGGACAGTCTCCTCAGCACAGGGTGCGCAGTTGCTCATGCTGGAGGCGATGACGGATCCGTCGCTGCCCTTCGGGCGGCTGGGACGTGCGCCCAATGGCAATGCGGTGCTGACGGGCCTTGAGATGGAGTGGGCACCGGATGCGGAACCGACGAAGGTGAGTAAGGTGCAGCCGCGCTGGATGTGGGCGGACCGCTCGCAGACCAACGGTGACTATCACTTCACCAATGCGCTGCTGGATGAGGAGAAGACGGATCGCGGCTGGGCGGTCGATTCGCACAACACACCCGGCGGGCGAACGCTGCTGCTGTTGGTCGATGCGCCGATGGGCCATGGTGAGCCGGTGCGGGTGACGGTGCGGCTCAAGTATCGTTCGATGTACACGCACCACACGCTGGGGCGTGTGCGGCTCTCGCTGGCGGCGGCGGGTGATGTGTCGCGTCTGCCCGTGGCTTCGGGCAACTGGCATCAGGCCGGCCCCTTCGCCGCGAAGGATCGGGCGACGATCTTTGATGAGGCCTTCGGGCCAGAGGCGATCTCGAGCCTTGATCTGGGTGCAACGTTCGGCGAGAAGAAAACTCCGTGGACATTCAACGAGCAATTCAAGGATGGGGCGGTGGTTGTCACGCCCGCCGGGCTCAATGTGGTGTACATGGCCCGGACGCTCTACTCGGCGAATGGCGCGAAGCTGGATCTCTCGCTGGGCAGCGACGACGGATTCCGGTTGTTTGTCAATGGCGTGGAAGTGGCGAAGAACAAGACCGAGCGTTCCGCGGCACCCGATCAGGACAAGGCCTCGATCGAGCTCAAGCCCGGGCGCAATGTGCTGGTGATGAAGATCGTGAACACGGGCGGGGAGGGTGCGTTCTACTACAAGGCCCAGCGCGTGGGTGAAGCTTTCCCGGCGGATCTGGTGCCGGCGATCTTCCCGGAGCGTGCGAGAACGGCGGAGTTCCAGCCGCGGCTTGACGCGGCGTGGAAGGTCGCATTCTCTCCTGAATACCGTGAGCAGCAGTCCCAACTGGAAGCGATCGCGGCGGAAGCGGCGGAGATCGACAAGAAGGTGCCGCGGACGATGGTGATGAAGGAGACGGCAACGCCGCGTGAGACGTTTGTGCTTGCACGCGGGCAGTATGACCATCCTGATCGGTCTCGTCCGGTACAGCGTGCGGTACCAGCATCGCTGGGTACGCTCGCGGCGGATGCTCCGGCGAATCGGCTCGGTCTGGCGCAGTGGTTGTTGTCGCCCTCGAACCCGCTGGTGGCGCGTGTGGCGGTGAATCGCATGTGGGAGATGCTCTTTGGTGTCGGCATCGTGGCAACCAGCGAGGACTTCGGGTTGCAGGGCGAGTGGCCATCGCATCCGGAGCTTCTGGATTACCTCGCGGTCGACTTCCGCGAGAATGCGTGGGATATGCGGCGAATGCTGCGGCTGATGGTGACCAGTTCGGTGTACCGGCAGTCATCGGTGCGTTCGGCGCGGAGCGTGGAGATCGATCCTGAGAATCGGTTGCTCTCGTCGTATCCCAGGCGGCGCCTGACCGCCGAGCAGGTGCGCGATTCGGCGCTGCATATTGCGGGGTTGCTGGCCGAGCGGTTTGGCGGGCCATCGGTGAAGCCGTATCAACCTGAGGGGTTGTGGCAGGAAGTGGCGATGCTGGCGAGCAACACGCGCGAGTATGTGCCCGGGATGGGCGAGGACAACTGGCGGCGAAGCATCTATACGTATTGGAAGAGAGCGAGTCCGCCGCCGAGTCTGCTGACCTTTGATGCGCCGACGCGCGAGTTCTGTGTGGTGCGTCGTGCTGCCACGAGCACGCCGCTGCAGGCGCTGGTGTTGTGGAACGATCCGCAGTATGTGGAGGCGGCCAGGATGCTGGCGCAGCGGACGCTTGCGGCCCCGGGCGATGATGCGGCGCGGGCGGGTGTCATGTACACGCGGTGCGTCGGGCATGAACCTGATGGGGAGACGCTGAAATTGCTGCTCGATGCGCTCAAGGGATTCCGTGAGCGGTACCACGGTGATGCGGAGGATGCCGCGGCGTTGTTGGCGGTGGGCCAGGCTCCGCTGGCCAGTGATATTCCCAAGGAAGAGCTCGCAGCATGGACGATGCTGGCGAATGCGATGCTGAACCTCTACCAGACGACGACGCAGGAGTGAACCATGACGAATCCAGTGCATCCGGTGGAGCAGCATTATCTCGATCTGACCAGGCGCCGGTTCTTCGGTGCCGCGGCGAAGAGTGTGGGTTCGGGGCTTGGCGCCACCGCGCTCGCGTCGCTGCTGGGTGGCGCGCTGGGTGGTGGGCAGGCGCTTGGAGCGGGTGGCTTGCTGGGCGTGGGCGATGAGCCCAAACTCATGCTGCCGCATTTCAAGCCCAAGGCCAAGCGGGTGATCTACATGCACATGGAAGGTGCGCCCAGCCAGCTTGATCTGTGGGATTACAAGCCGCAGCTTCGGTCGCGGTTCAATCAGGATTTGCCGGATTCGATCCGTCAGGGACAACGGTTGACGGGAATGACCAGCGGGCAGGCGCGGTTTCCCATTGCGCCATCGATCTTCAAGTTCTCGAAGTATGCGAACAATCAGGATGGGGCGTGGGTGAGTGAGTTGATGCCCTTCACCGGAGCCGCGGCGAAGGAGATCTGCTTCATCAAGTCGATCCGGACGGATGCGATCAATCACGAGCCGGGCATCACGTTCTTCCAGACGGGCAATCAGCAGCCGGGGCGGCCGAGCTTTGGTTCGTGGATCAGCTACGGGCTTGGCAGCGCGAATCAGAACCTGCCGTCATTTGTGGTGCTGATCACGCAGGGGTTCGGCAACATGCAGGCCTTGTCGGCGCGATTCTGGGGAAGCGGGTTCCTGCCCAGCGAGCACCAGGGGTGCAAGCTCCGCGGCGGCGAGAACCCGGTGCTGTTCCTCAAGGACCCCAAGGGTGTGGAGCGAGCGGATCGGCGCAAGATGCTGGATCTGGTGGGGCTGCTCAATGAGCGCGAGATGGCTCAGTCGCTGGACCCTGAGATTCGCACGCGCATTTCGCAGTATGAGATGGCGTATCGCATGCAGATGTCGGTGCCGGAACTGACGAACTTTGCGGATGAGGATGAAGAGACATTGAACATGTATGGCCCCGAGGTGAAGAAGCCCGGGAGCTTTGCATCAAGTTGTCTTCTGGCACGGCGGTTGGCCGAGCGTGGCGTGCGTTTCATTCAGTTGTACATGCGCGGGTGGGATGCGCACAACAACCTGCCCAACGAGATCAAGTTGCAGGCCAAGGCGGTGGATCAGCCGCAGGCCGCACTGATTCTGGACTTGAAACGCCGCGGCATGCTGGATGACACCCTCGTGCTTTGGGCGGGCGAGTTCGGGCGCACGGTGTACAGCCAGGGCACGCTCTCAGAGACCAACTATGGGCGTGATCATCACCCGCGCTGCTTCTCGATCTGGGCGGCGGGTGGCGGCGTGAAGCCGGGGATCACGTACGGGCAGACAGATGATTTCTCGTACAACATCCTGCAGAACCCGATGGAGGTGCATGACCTGCATGCGACGATGCTGCACCTCCTGGGGATTGATCACACGAAGCTGACGTTCCGGCACCAGGGGCGCGACTTCCGGTTGACGGACATTGCGGGCAATGTGGTGAAGGACATTCTGGCGTAAGCTCGAACGCGGTCGCCAGCCTCATCGATCGACCAAAGAGATCAGTTCGAAACACAACCCATCTCACACTCGCTGAAGGCGCGTGGTTTGCTCCTTGCCTCATCCTGTCCATCCTGCTTATCCATGTTCTTTTCTCTTCTCAGGAATGGAAACATGGATGTACAGGATGTACAGGATGAAAGACACGGAACAGTGGGAGCTTGGTGTGACGTGTGATGGGCGGACGGGGCGCGGGAGGAGTGAGAGAAGGGGGCAGCAGGGACTCGTTACTACGAGATTCCAAACGTACGCCAAACCGAAATGCGGGTGGAGGCTGTTGCAGCACATGTGCGGCGGTTCTAGGACGCGGCGAAGTGGTGGAGGAGCGTTCTTGGGCGGTTGAGTCGCCAATGGCGTGGGACACAACTCCTACGATCTGCCCCATTCATTCTCGGCAGCACGAACACCATGACCTCTCAAGCCACCTCAACGCCAGCCCCCACCCTTCCCCCCCTGCCCGCCAAGCAGCCTCGCATTGTGATCATCGGCGCCGGCCCGACGGGCCTGGGCGCGGGGTATCGCCTGAAGGAGCTAGGGTACACGAACTTTGCGATCTATGAAGCACTGCCGTACATCGGCGGGTTGTCGCACAGCTTCAAGGATGAGGCGGGGTTCACGTGGGACATCGGCGGCCACGTGATGTTCTCGCACTACAGCTACTACGACACATGCTTCGAGAAGCTGATGGGGAGCGACTTCACGCTCAATGATCGCGAGAGCTGGGTGCGGATGGCCAATCGCTGGGTGCCGTATCCGTTCCAGAACAACATCCGGTACTTGCCCCGCGAGATGGCGTATGAGTGCATCGCGGGCCTGATCCGTGCGCAGACCGGCAAGGGCACGATCAAGAGCCATCAGGAAGCGAAGAACTTCGGTGAGTTCATCGATGCGGTCTTTGGCGATGGCATCGCCAAGTACTTCATGCGTCCGTACAACTTCAAGGTCTGGGCCTTCGAGCCCGAGATGATGAACAAGCACTGGATCGGCGAGCGCGTCGCCGTGCTGGACTTTGAGCGTGCGCTCAAGAACCTGGTGCTTGAAAAGGATGATTACGGCTGGGGACCCAACAACCGCTTCAAGTTCCCGCTCAAGGGCGGCACGGGCGAGTTCTACCGTCGCTTCGGCCCGGTGCTGGGCCTGAATGAAGATGGAAGCGAGACGCCCGAGAGCCACATCAAGCTCAACAAGAAGGTCGCCTCGATCGATGTGGATCGCAAGGTGATCTCCTTCACCGATGGCACGACGACGACGTACGACCAGCTCATCTCCACGCAGCCGCTGGACAAGCTGTGTGCAAACACGCTGACGGGCGAGGTTCCGCAGTGGCTGCGCACCGAAGCCCAGCGATTGCTGCACAGCGGCGGTCACATGGTGGGCATCGGCATCAAGCGTCCGTGTCCATCGACCAAGAGCTGGATGTACTTCCCCGAAGACAACTGCCCCTTCTATCGCGTCACGTACCTCTCCAACTACTCGCCGTTCATGACACCGGCGGACAACACCAAGGGTGATGCTCCCTACTACTCGCTCCTGTGCGAAACCAGCACGAGCGATCGCAAGCCGGTGAATCCTGAGACGATCATCGATGAGACGATCCGCGGGCTCGAGAATGCCGGACTGCTCGAAAAAGATGAGCACAAGGACATTGTGAGCATCTGGCATTACTACGCCGACTACTCGTATCCGACGCCCAGCGTGGAGCGCGATGAGATTCTGGCCAAGGTGATTCCGTGGCTCGAGGAACGCGGGATCTACAGCCGCGGCAGGTTCGGCATGTGGAAGTACGAAGTCGCCAACACCGACCACACGCTTATGCAGGGCGTGGAGTGCGTGAACCGCCTGGTGCTGGGTGAACCCGAGACGACCATCGGCGTGGTCTACAAGATCACTGATGATGGGCGGCAGGCAGCGGTGCATGAACGCAGCGCGGTGGCGGGCAGCGGTGAGAAGCGACTGGTGGAGGTCAAGCCGCAAGTGCCGGAGACGGCGGGCCCGATCGGTGAGGAAGAGGCGGGGGTTGGTGGGTGAGTGGCACTGCTCTTTAGAGCAATGCCAGTGCCGGAGCCAGAGCGCGGAGACGGCTCAGAGAGCCGTGAGACTGGAAGAACACGGCTCGGAGAGCCGTGCCACGCGCAGACATGGCTCAGAGAGCCATGAGACATGAAGACACGGCTCGGAGAGCCGTGCCACGTGATGTTGCTTGGTGTTCAATCGATTGGGATCAAGTGCGGAACGCGACGAACTGTGCGACCACGAGCATGATGCCGCCGGCGATGAGTAGCGCGATGCTGAATGCGGCGAGGCCCCGGTAAATAACGCGGATCCCAACTCGCGCATTCCATGGTTCTTTCCATGGATTTGCACACTCGGGGCAGCTGGGTTTGGCGCTGCGCCAGGAGCTCATCGCGTAGCCGCATTTGGCGCAGGCTAGGTGTATGCCGCGGCGATCGAAGAGAGCGAAGATTCCCAGCAGCAGGCTGACCTTGAGATAGATGAAGGACCCCAGGAGAGCACCGGGGACGGGTCCATCGCCAAAGAGCATCATGGCGATTGGTGCCAGCAGAATCAGCGTGAATACGGCGATGGAGATCGGCTTGCTTCGGCGGCGGATCATTCGATCGCGGGCCCGGGCCGCGGGCGTCCATGAGCGCAATCGAACTTCAATGCTTTGGCGCACGATCGCAGGTGCGACCCAGATGGTCAGTGCAATGAAGCCGAGCACTCCAAGCATCTCGGGACTCAAGAGGCGGCCCGATTGTGATTGGGCGAATGTGATGAGTTGAGCGATGGCCGAGTTGCCTGGTGTGGCTGGCATCCTGGCCGCAGCGATGGTCATGAAGGCAAACAGCCAGATCGTGGGGGCAAGGCATCCCGCCGCGATGAACAGGCGACTGGCATCGACTCCGGGCGCGGCTCGCAGTCGGACGCAGCGAACTGCGATTGGGCTGGCGGGTTGGGCCTTGGCTGTTGCCATGGGGGATGGTAGTGTCGTGGCATTGCTCTCTGAGCAATGTTCTTCCGTCGCCGCTGACTCTGTCAGCAAGGCGAGTGCTGTGAACCTGAGCGCAGACATGGCTCAGAGAGCCATGAGACTGAAGAACACGGCTCGGAGAGCCGTGCCACGCGCAGACATGGCTCGGAGAGCCATGAGACATGAAGACACTGCTCGGAGAGCAGTGCCACGGTCAGAGCAGTTGCGCCACCGCTGCCGCGGCGGCTTCGCATTGCTGTGCGGTCACATCAAGGTGCGTCACCATCCGCACGCGGCGGGGGCCGGTGGCGAAGGTGAGGATGCTGCGGGATTCGAGGCGGGATTGCAGGCCCGCCGCATCGAAAGGCACCTCGCGTGCCAGCTGGAAGAAGACCAGGTTGGTCTCGGGCCCATTGGGTTGGCCCGCATCCGCGATGATGCCGGGGACCTTCATCAACGCATTCCAGAGCGTGCGAGCGTTGCGATGGTCATCCGCAAGACGCGTGAGGTGGTGATCGAGCGCGTGCAGTGCAGCGGCGGCAAGTCCGCCGCTCTGACGCATGCCACCGCCAAAGAGCTTGCGAGCACGATGCACTCGTGCAATGGTCGCGCGATCACCAAGGACCACTGAACCCACCGGACAGCCCATGCCCTTGCTGAAGCAGGCGGAGATGGTGTCGAAGTTCGCGGCGTAGTCGCGCAGGGAAACACCTGAGGCGATGCTGGCGTTCCAGATGCGTGCACCATCGAGGTGGCAGCGAAGGCCGTGAGCGCGAGCCGCGGCGGTGACTTTGCTGAGTTGCTCAAGCGGCCAGACCGTACCGCCACCTCGGTTGTGCGTGTTCTCAAGCACCAGCAGACGACTGCGGCAGAAATGGCTGTCGGCAGGACGGATGAAACCCTCAACATCCGCAGGCTCGAAGAGGCCGTTGGGCGAGTTCACCACGCGGCACATGCATCCGGAAAGCACGGCAGGTCCGCCACCTTCGTAGTGCACGATGTGACTTCCCTCGTGACAGATGATCTCATCACCCGGCTCAGTCTGCGCGCGAATCGCGGTCTGATTGGCCATCGTGCCACTGGGCATGAAGCACGCCGCTTCCTTGCCAAAGAGCGCGGCGACGCGTTCCTGCAGCGCGTTCACCGTGGGCTCATCGCCCAGCACATCATCGCCCAGCGGCGCACGGTGCATGGCATCGAGCATCGCGGCGGTCGGGCGGGTCACTGTGTCTGAACGAACGTCGATGGTGGGCATGGGTGGGGGAGGGGGAAGAAGGCAGGAATCCGAAGTCCAATTTCAAATTTCAGATTTGAGATTTCAGATTTCGGATTTCAGGGTTCAGAGGAACGTATCAGGGTGTGGTCTTTGCGGGGATTCCGATGGCGGTGGCTCGGTCCGGCACATCGCGGATGACCACCGCTCCGGCACCAATAGTGGCTTCGCTGCCGATGCTTCGGCCCGGCAGAATGCGTGAGCCAAGGCCGATGAGTGTGTGTGGGCCGACGCTGACGTTCCCTGCAAGCACCGCACCGGGGGCGACATGCGTGTTGGCACCGATCACACATTCGTGTTCGATGATCGCGCCAGAGTTGATGATGGCGTGGTTGCCGATGCGGGCGAAGGCATTGATGATCGCACCTGGCCCGATGAAGACGCCTGCCCCGATGGTGGCGGAGGGCTCGATGCACGCGGTGGGGTGAATGACGGTCGCGCTGTGGCTCCAGGCAGCATGTGCCGCGAGCAAACGCTGGCGGGTGGCCAGGCCACCGATGCACAGGATCCGGCTCAAGGGACTGGTGGCGTGATCGGCGAGGGAGCCAAGCCGCGGGAGGTGCAGGAGGCTGGAGAGGAGTGCCTCTGGTGCATCGTCGAAGAAGCCATCGATGAGGAGGCCTGCCGCGGCGGCGGCGCTGGCGACCACGAGGGCGTGGCCGCCACCACCAACCAGTGCGATGTGGCTGCCCTTGGGGAGTTCGAACGGGGAGCGCGGGGTGGGGTCTGACACTGGTGGGAGGGTAGGGAGTGCGGGGATGGATGGCGTGGGACTCACCTACGCTCACGGGCATGAAACGAGCACGCATTGCTGCGGTCCGTTATCTCAACACTGCACCGCTGATCGAAGGGCTGGAGAAGCTCGCAGACGTGGAGTTGATTCCCAGCGTTCCTTCACGCATCGTCGACATGCTGGCGGATGGATCGGCGGATATCGGGCTGGCCTCGATCGTCGATGCGGTCCAGTCGCCGGTCCCGCTGACGCTGCTGCCGGTGGGCATGATCGGCTGCGATGGGCCGACGATGACGGTGCGGATCTTCTCAACCAGCCCACTCGAGCAGATCAGGGATCTTTACGCTGATGAGGACAGTCACACCTCCGTGATTCTGGCGCAGGTGCTGCTGTGGCGCTTGTATGGCATACGCCCCCGCATCGTGGGATTCTGTGCGCGTGAACGGCTGGCACGAGGCCAAGCACCCGCGGCGACCCTCGAAGAGAGCTGGCCCGAATCAGTGCTGCTGATCGGCGACAAAGTCGTCACCGATGCACCGCCGGCGGAGCGGTACCCGTATCAGATGGATCTAGGGGCTTCGTGGAAGCAGTTGACGGGCATGCCGTTTGTGTATGCGATGTGGATGTGTCGGCGCGGTGAGGAGGGGTTGGCTCATGTCCAAGCCGCGGCGGTGGTGCTGGAGCGGCAGCGGCGGCACAATGCCACGCGGCTTGACTGGCTGGTGGGGATGAGGGCGGGGCCAGCTCGGTGGCCCGCGGCGTTGGCCCGCGAGTATCTGGGGACTCTGCTGCGATATCAGGTAGGTGTCAGGGAGCGGGAGGCAGTGGGGCAGTTTCTGGAATCTGCCGCGGAACTGGGGTTGGTTGCGCGGCGTAGCGTTGAATGGGCCCAGGTGGCAGCGGAACTTGATTCCGGGCCGGGGTCCAATGGACAACTGAAGGCGGCGGTGCAGGCATCCTGAGTGTTCAGGGTGTGTTCGCCGCGGCGTGGTGTGTGCCCTTTGAAGTTCCGTGCACGAGATGGGGACCAGGGCTGATCGAACGAATGTGCTCTTCGTGTGGTGAACGCGTGGGCGGGCTTGCTCAAGAGAGAGCCACCGACACGCCGGAATGACAACAACGCGTGCCTCCACTTCCGAGTCTGACCATCCCGACTCTTGCCCGCCTGGAGCAGCAACTTCGCTTCTCACCCAAGGAAGCGCTGCTGGGTGACATCCTGCGCGCTGAGGGGCTCGCGTCGAGTCTTGATGACGAACAGCTTTACCCGGAAGACTGGGTGGTCTTCCGCGTCACGGGCCACCGGCCCGAGGTGGCGCAGCCGGCGATGATCAAGGGCGAGGAGCTCAAGGGCGAGCTGTCATCGTTCGTGGAGCGGCTCTGTGATTTCGGGAAAGTCTCGATCACGGACTTTGATCGCTCGGCGCTCATTGATGCGGATGATCTGTGCACGCGATGGAACATGAGTCGGCGGACGCTGGTGCGGATGCGCAAGCGCGGGTTGGTGGGCAGGCGCCTGCTCGCTGAAGACGGAAAGCCGCGGGTGATGTTTGATGCGGCGGTGGTGTCGCAGTTCGAGAAGGGGCATACCGACCAGATTGCGCGTGCCGCGGACTATTCGCGCATCAGTCCGGAAGACGAAGCGCGGATCATCCGTCGGGCTTCGCGCTACAAGCGGTGGCTTGGGTGGTCGCTGAACATGGCGGCCGAGCGGATTGCGGAGCGGTACAGCCGCAGTCATGAAGCGATTCGCCAGGTGCTCAAGCGCTATGAGACGCGCGCGAAGGAGGCCAATGATCGCAGCCGCGCGGGGATGAGTCTGAGCGACAAGCCATTGCCGCCGGTGATCTTCGATGAAGCGCAGCCGCTGACCAATGAGCGGCGCGAGGCGGTCTATCGGGCGTGGCGGCTTGGGATAGATCCGAATCTGGTGAGTGCCAAGTTCCGGCGATCGCGACCCGCGCTGCGTCGAGCGGTGGCCGTGGCCCGCGCGGAGCGGTTGATTGAATGGGCGGATGAAGGGCTGCTGGGTGATGACCCTGAAGTGCCTTTGGGGGGAGCTGGGGGTGGTGTCGGGCACGAGCGGCGTGATGAGGTGATTGGTGCGGCGGCGCAGGCCTTGTCGTCGGCGATGGCATCGGATGCCGCGGGTGGGTTGCGGCCGCTGCGCAAGAAGAAGGCGGCCAATCCGCTGGATGCCGCGCCGGTGGTGACAGGGTTGGCGATTGCCGTACCCAGAACGATCAATGGGTTCTTCGCCGCGGCGAGGACGGCTGGACCGGTGGTGGCGATCGAAGAGAAAGCGCGCCTCGCGGCGTATCAGCATCTGCGGATGTTGTGCATGGCTGAAGTACGCGGCTTGCACCGGCTCTTCCCGAGAACGATTTCGCTGGATCAGATCGAGACGATGATGCGATGGGCGGCGCGTCTGAAGGTGGAACTGGTGCGTTCGCACCTTCGCCAGATGATCGAGACGCTCGAAGGGCGCATGAATCGGACGATGGAGGATCTGCCCCGGACTTCGATGCCCAGGATGCTGATGGAGGGTGTGCAGCGGATTGGTGAGGCCATTGACAGCTTTGATCCGTCGCGAGGCGGCCGTCTGGCAGCTGCGGTGTCGCTGGCGATGGATAAGCACGCGATCCGGTGGCTCAAGGAGATCAAGCCGGTGGTGGTCGTTGGAAGGCTGCGGGCGTCGCCGCTTTTGCCCAACACGCTGGATCTGCCGGACTGGAGTCTGCTCGTGTGCGGGTGGCAGCGGTGGCTGGAGCCGCATCATCGCGTGCGTGCCGCGGCGGAGAGCGGGGCGATGGACGAACAGACGGCCAAGTTCCTGCTGCATCGGTTCGGCTGGTATGGCGGACCGCCCCGGACGCTGGCGGAGCTTTCTGAACAGTTCAACTTCACGCTGGTGCGGACGGCGATTTTCGAGCAGCGGGCCCTGTACGCGGCGATGAAGCATGGGGAACCGGGCCCGGCGCGGCTGCAGGCGGTTCGATAAGATGGATTCAGTGATGGCCAGGGTCAGCGCATGCTCCGAACTTCTTCGCATCGCCGGGAATGGAGATCGAACATCCCGGTTTCGTGCTGTATCTGACGGCGATTCAGGCCCCCCGATGCCTCGGTCGAGAAGTCAAGAAGCAGTCTGAACACGCTTGCCTCTCTGCCAGTTTTTCATCCTGTCTATCCTGTCCATCCATGTTTCCATTCCTCTTCAGAGAGGAGAACATGGATAGACAGGATGGACAGGATAAGAGACATGCAATACTGAGAGCAGGTGTGATGTTTGAGTGGGGAGTGGGAGGGGGAGTAGGTGAGAGCGTTTCACCAGCAGCCTTGGTGATCAAGAGTGCAATGTCTGTGCCACGCATCTACCATGCGGGTGCATGACCAGCACGTACGACGCGTATATCAGTCCGCTCTCAGAACGCAACGCCAGTCCGGAGATGATCCGGCTCTGGTCGCCCCGTCACAAGTTCAACACCTGGCGGCGCATCTGGCTGGCCGTGGCACAGTCGCAGCATGCGATGCCACTGAAGGCGGGACAGGCTCCACTGGTAACGCGTGAGCAGGTCGAGGAACTGCGCGCCGTGGTGGAGCGGGGCATTAGTGATGCCGAGATGGCCGCGGCGGAGCGGCATGAGCGTGAACTGCGGCACGATGTGATGGCGCACGTGCACGCTCTGGGCGATTCATGCCCGAAGGCCAAGGGCATCATTCACCTGGGCATGACCAGTCAGGATGTGGTGTGCAATGCCGACTTGATGACCATCGCGCAGTCGATGCGGTTGGTGCGGCTCAAGCTGGTGCGGTTGATTCTGGCTTTGGGCGATTTTGCGCAGAAGACCAAGACGATTGCGGCGCTGGGCTTCACGCACTATCAGCCAGCGCAGCCGACGACGGTGGGCCGGCGCGCGGCGGGGTGGGCGTTTGACCTTGATCTGTGTCTGCAGCAGTTGGGTGAAGATGACTCGGTGACACTGCGTGGGCTCAAAGGTGCGACGGGTACGCAGGCGTCGTTCCTCGCGCTGCTGGGTGGCGCAGGCGCGGTGGATGCGCTGGAGGCGGCGTTTGTGAAGGAGCTGGGACTGGGTGGTGCTGGGAATGGTGGGGCGAGTGTGTTGATGCTGTCGAATCAGACGTACTCGCGGGTGATGGATACGTTCGTGCTTTCGAACCTGGCTTCGTGCGCGAGTGTGCTGCACAAGATGGCGACGGACATTCGACTCCTGTGCAACCGCAAGGAACTGGATGAGCCCTTTGAGAGCAAGCAGATCGGGTCATCGGCGATGCCCTACAAGCGCAATCCGATGCGCTGCGAACGCGCGTGCGGTCTGGCGCGGTTCGTGATGAACATGGCGGGCAATGCGCTCGACACTGCTGCGACGCAGTGGCTGGAGCGCACGCTCGATGACAGTTCGAACCGGCGATTGAGTCTGCCCGAGTCATTCCTCGCGCTCGATGGCGTGCTGGACATCATGTACAACGTGGCGAGCGGCCTGGTGGTGCATGAGGCGAGCGTGCGGCGCAACCTGATGGCCGAGTTGCCCTTCATGGCAACAGAGAACCTGCTGATGGAATGCGTGAAGCTTGGCGCTGATCGCCAGGAGTATCACGAGATCATCCGCATGCATGCGCAGACGGCGGGTCTTGCGGTGAAGCAGGAAGGGCGCGAGAATGATCTGCTGGAACGACTCAAGAAAGACGCAGCATTCAAGAGCACGGCCAATGGTGGCAAGCTGCGGGCAGAACTTGATTGGTCGGACCTCATGAACCCGCTGGCATATGTGGGCAGGAGCGTGGAGCAGACCGAGCGGTTCTGTGCGGAGCGGGTTGGGGTGCTGCGGGAGCGCTTTGGTGCGGCGTTGGCTGGGATGACGGCGCATGCCCCCAGGGTGTGAGGCGGGGGAGGTGAGGAGACCAAAACGAGGCCACCGATTCCGAAATCGGAATCGGTGGCACGGTGGTTCTGCAGTTTTGGGAGTGGTGCGAGGAGACCACGGGGGGCACCGATTCTTCCAAGCCGGAATCGGTATTACGATTGCTGGTTCACGAGCCGCGGATGATCTTGGCCATCTCTGGGTTGGAGCGGAGGATGGCAAAGTCGAGTGCGGTGCGGCCGCTGCGGTCGCGCAGGGTGGTGTCGGCCTTCGCGGCCATGAGGGCGCGGGCGATCTCGAGATGACCCTTGTCCGCCGCGAAATGAAGGGCCGTGGTGCCGTTCTTGCGCTGGGCGTTGACGTTGACATTGCGTGCGATCATCGCGTTGACGGCTTCAAGCTGGCCGCTGATGCAGGCGAACATGAGGGCGGTTTTGCGTTCGCGGTCGCCCAGTTCGAGGTTGGCACCGGCCTTGACCAGGACAAGTGCCGCGGGGCCCTGGTTGCGATGGAGGCACATCATGAGTGCCGTCCGGCCATCTTCATCCACGGCATCGATCTTGCCGCCGTTGCTGAGGATGAAGTTGACGGCGTTGACATTGCCGGCCATCGCGGCGATGTGCAGGGGGGTGTTGCGATCCCGTGACTCCTGGGCATTGACGTTGTGGCCGCTCTTGAGAGCGGAATCGAGGTCGGTCTGCGAACCCGTTGCCGCGGCGACGAACCAGAGGTTGGAGGCGGCGGCGACCCTGGTGGTTGAAGTCTGCGTCGAATCGGTGGACACGGCCCCACCACCGTTTCCGTTGCAACCAAACAGAAGAGAGGAGATCGAGACCAGACCGATGCTCAGAGTCGTGCGAATGTTCATGACATGCCCCTGTGATGGACGCAACGTGCCCCAGGACGCTCTGTCCGAAAGAAGGCGAACACGTGCCGGGCAAGGGTACACCTATCGAGAGGTGAGGGAAAGACGCGGGCAGGAAGGATGAACCGACGATTCTGATCGGGGAAGGGTGGTACTGTGAGGGAGTGGCGGGAGTGAGGTGTGCCTCAGGAGGCTAGAGGGGGGACATCGATTCTGCAAGCCGGAATCGGTGGCGCATGGGTTCGTGAGTCATGGTGACGACGGGTGAGACAACTGAGTTGGATCTGCCGCGGTTCGTCGTTGTTTCGCCGACGTACAACCATGGTCGGCTGCTTGCTGGCGTGTTGGAGGGGCTCAAGGCGCCGGGGTTGGTGGTGATTGTCGTTGATGATGGGTCGGTGGATGAGACACCCTCGGTGCTGGCGGCGTGGCTGTCGGAAGATCCGCCGCGGCGGGAAGTGGTGCGGTTGGCGCGAAACGGGGGCAAGGCCGCCGCGTTGCTGGCGGGTTTTGCGCGGGCACGCGAGCTTGGGTTCACGCATGCGCTGACGATTGACTCAGATGGACAGCATGATCCGAAGGACTTGCCGCGGCTCATGGAGCGGGCGACCGCGGAGCCCGGCGCGCTGGTGATCGGAATGCGACCGATGCGCATGCAGGCATGTCCGCTGGGGAGCACGATCGGAAGGATCATCTCGAATCACTTCGTGTGGGTCGCCAGCGGCGTTCGGGTCTGTGACAGTCAGAGCGGGCTTCGGTGTTATCCGCTTGAGGTGGTTGAGGCGCTTGGTGTGCGGGCCGGTCGATATGGATTCGAAACGGAAGTCGTGACGCGTGCGGGGTGGGCCGGTGTGCCGGTGCATGAAGTGCCGATCCAATGCACCTATGAAGTGCCTGGCGGGCGCGTGACGCACTTTCGCAAAGTGCATGATTCATGGGCTGCGGTGAAGATGCACGCGCGGCTCGTGGGGCGTTCGTTGCTTCCCGGTGCACCGCTTCCTCGGCTTGGTGCAATCTCAGACCACGTGCCGACGGGAACGATTCTGCAGCGTGCATGGCGTTGGCTTGGGCCTGCGCATCTGGTGAACATGATCAGAAACCAGCAGGGAGGCCGCGAACGCGTCGCGGCTTCCGTGGGCACGGGGTTGGTGATGGCTACGTTGCCGCTCTATGGAATCAAGACGGTTGCCTGCCTCTGGCTCGCGGCACGATTTCGCCTTCACCCCACGGTGGTGATCGGCGTTTCAAGTCTCTCGACGCCTCCTCTGGGATTGCTGTTCGTCCTGCTTTCGGTGGTGACGGGCTACAGCCTGCTTCATCTCCAGTTGCCCGGTGCGCAGGCGCTGGAGCACTGGTCGACCTTCACCTTCACCGAGTTTCGCGCCATGCTGCTCGAGTGGATCGTGGGCAGTCTGATTGCCGGGCCGGTGCTCGGGCTGATTGCCTACGCGCTCATGCGGGTCGTGCTGCGCGTTCCGCCGCGGAGTGTGGGGTGATCCTCACGCTGGCTGCAGCGCTTCGAACGCGGCGACCGACTGTGGCTGTTCCTGCAGCAGATGGCACGGTTCGCGGTGCGGTGCCAGTGTGAAGTATTGCTGCAGGAAGACACACAGGTCAAACGCCGCGTGTCGCCAGCGCAGTGCCCATGCTGGCTTGGGGAAAACCTGGCCGGCAAGAATGGAGATGATGGCACCTTGCATCTGCAGCGGGCCCTTGCCGTTCATGAAGAGTTCGCGGAATGAGTGCTTGTAGTAGCCGCGGATGAGGCGCCAGAAGGGGCTGCTGGTGGTTTCGACGAAGTTGATGTACTCGCGGCGTGCCGCGGCGGGCGACAACTCGTTTCGCAGCACCTTCGTGATGAGATCGGCACCTGCCTTGGCGCTCATCATCGCCATGGTGACGCCGGTGGAGAAGATCGGATCGAGGAAGCACGCGGCATCGCCGCTGAGGAAATACCCATCGCCCGCGTAGGGTCGGCAGCGGTAACTGAAATCGCTGAGCACCATGTTCTCGGCTGGGCCGACGGCGTTGCGCATGCGGTGGCGAACAACCGGGCAGCGCTGCACGGCCCAGGAGAGCAGGTGCTGAGGCTTGACGTTGAGGGTGCGAGTGAAGTTGGGGCGTGTGACAAAGCCAACGCTGGTCTTGGTGGGCGAAAGCCCGATGAGCCAGAACCATCCTTCATCGCACATGAAGAGCGATGGGTGTCCGCTGGCCGTGCCTTCGAGACGTTCGACGCCTTCGAAGTGCTGGAAGTACGAGACCTTCTGGAGTTGCGGATCGGTGAAACCCTTGCGCGTGTTCAAGTGGCGACCCACCAGAGTTCCCTGGCCTGAGGCATCAATGAGGAGCTTTGCGGTGAAGCTCCCAAGAACGGTGGTCACTTCAACGTCGCCGTGGGCAAGGCGGGTGATTTCCTTGACGGGTGTTGATTCATGGACCACCACGCCCGCGGCACGCGCCTGATCGATGAGCATCTTGTCGAGATGAGCCCGCTCGATGTTGAACACGGGCATACCGGGGAGAAGGCCATCGGTGAAAGTGAAGCGGCGTGTTTCGAAGTTGTTTCCAAACCCGAACTCCGCGCCATACTTTGGAACGTGCGGAAGTTTTGCCACTTCGCCATCAAGGCCAAGCTCCTTGAAGAGGAGCATGTTGCGGGGGAGTATGGATTCACCGATGTGGAAGCGCGGGTGCGTGTCTTTTTCGAGGATGCAGACCGAGAAGCCCTGCCGCGCAAGCACAAGTCCGGCAGTAGTGCCGGCTGGTCCGCCGCCTGCGATGAGGACATCAAAGTGAGTCTGCATGGTGAATCCCCTGATGGGCGTAGGTGCTTGTTGGACAGTATGGGGCGTTCAGGTCGATTGCATCTGAGGGGTGCAGGTACGGAAGGACAGGGCACTGGCAATGCCGGAAAGATCGGTCGCCAGGGCGCTGGCGTGCTGGCCGGGGGCGGTGGCGATGGTGTGGGCCATGTGGAGGAGCGCCGCGGCGGCAAAGAGGTCGCCGGTGCGTGCAAAGAGGCTGGGCTCAAGTATCGCGCCGTCGACGTGTCGAATCGCCGCGGCTTCCGCGCGATCGATCCATGTTCCGTTGCCGGAACCGAGCACCCGCCCACCGGCATGCACGGCCTTCAGTGCCGTTGACGCGGCGCGGAAGCTGCTCAATGGAACGTTTGGATGTGCATCGGCCTGCATGCCGCTGGCAGAGGCGAAACGATCAATGATGGCCAGCGGCGTCGCACCTCGGGCCGAAGCGCTCGCGGCTGATTCGAGCGTGAATGCAACACTGCCAGGGGTGAGGAAGGCCTGGTCGTCGGCGGTGAGCGAGGAGTAGAGGCCCTGATGGCGGTAAGCGCGGGCGACCACATCATGGGTTTCCTCGGCGGCACCGACGATGATGAGGTCACTCGCGCCCGTGCGAATGCGCATCGTGGCCAGCGCGAGTGCATCGAGACCGGCGGTACGGGAGCCGATGATCGTCTGGCAGGAACCACGGATGCCGAAGGTGGTGCTGACGTGAGCCGCGGCGGCGTTGGGGACACCCTCGGCAAAGAGCACCGGATTCGCGCCCAGTACACCGCCGTCGCGGACGATGGAGGTGTAGTAGTCGCAGCAGAAGCCCGAGGAGCCGTGGGCGCTGCCCAGCATCGCGCACGCGCCGTTGAGCCGCGCGGCGTCGCCTTCGAGCCGGGCGTTGCGGATGGCGAGGGTGACGGAAGCGAGCATGAGTTTGACGCACGCGCTCATGCGGCGCATGCGGCGGACGCTCATGATGGAAGCGAGCTGCTCGTCGGTGACCATCGCGGCGTTGCCGCGCGGCACGATCTCGCCGGGAGTGTGTGCAAGTCGTGCGATGCACTCATCAAGGCCGTTGATGCCCGGGAGGAGAACGCCGATGCCGGTGATCCAGACTTCCGGCGGTCTGACGGGCGCGGGGCGTGGTGTGGGCGCCGTGACTGCTTCGGGGTGTTCGAGAATGACGCAGGTGTTCGCGCCACCGAAGCCCAGTGACGTGTTGAGCGTGCGGGTGACGGGGCGTTCGAGGCCCGTGGGCGGAGCGACACAGAGTGCCGGGAACTGGACATCTTCCGCGGCGACGTTGGCAATCGGTGGGATCCAGCCCGAGTGGAGTGTGCCTGCGGAGAGGAGGAGTTCGACTGCACCAGCGCCACCCAGGGTGTGGCCCAGATAGCTCTTGAAGCCGATGGTGGGTGTGGAGGAGAGGTGTGATTGGAAGACGCTGGAATACGCCGCGAATTCCGCGGCGTCGTTGTCGGGGGTTGCGGTGGCGTGTGCCGCGATCATGGAGATCGCCGCGGGTGAGGTGCGAGCGCGGCGGAGGGCATCGTGCATGGCACGGGATGCGCCGGTGCCGTTGGGCTCGGGCTGCGTGAGGTGGTGGGCATCAGCGGATTCGCCCCAGCCTGATAGTTGTGCGATTGGGGCGTGACCGCGTGCCGCGGCATCGGTGGCGCGTTCAAGCGCGACGACGGCGTACCCCTCGGCGAGCATCATGCCCTTGCGCTGTGTGGCAAAGGGGCGAACGGCATCGGGCGCAACCAGCCGCAGGGCGTTGAAGCCCGCCCAGGCGTACTCGCTGACCGCGTCGTAGCCGCCGGCGATGACCAGGTCGAACTGGCCTGATTCAAGGAGCGTCGCGCCCAGGGCGATGGCGCCAAGGCTGGAGGAGCAGGCCGAGCAGGTGGTCATGCATGCGCCTTCGAGGCCAAGACCCTCGGAGGCTTTGCGTGCGACGGAGCTGGCGAGGAAGTAGATGAGCTCGCCGGGATTGTCGGTGCGCAGGAAGCGGCCACCGGCGCGGATGCCATGGAGCGTGGTGCCCAGGATGAGGGCGCAGCGGCGGGGTGCGTAAGGATTGCCGCGTTGGGATGGGAAGGCGGCGGTGATGGCCTGGGAGATGACCCAGCGCAGCGCGCGGATTTCACGCGGCAGGCCGGGCGCGAAAGTGGCGGGGAGATCGAGCGCCTGGCCGCCCAGTGAACCATCAGGGAGTGGTGATTCCATCGCGGGCATGGCACCCAGACCGATGCGACCGGCGCGGATGGCGGCAAGGGTCGACGCAGCGTCGAGGCCCAGGCTGGTGGCCATGCCGGTGGCGGAAATGACGATGGGCACACCGGGTTGAAGGTCACTGGGTGGCATCAGGACGATCCTCGTGGAACATCGGCTCGAGGGCGAGCCATTGATGGGCGTGATGTGCGATGGTCTGGGCCATGGCCTGGGCGAGCGCGTGCATCGCGGAGCTGGTGGCGGGAGTTTCGGGAGTATCGGGCTCGATGGGTTGCTTGAGCAGGACCTTCACGGGGAGGTGCGGTGCATCCTTGAGGGCAAAGACCGGGATGATTGGCGCGCCGGTGAGTTGAGCGAGGCGTGCGGGTCCGGTGGGCAGGCGCAGGTGGCCGTGCAGGAACGGAAGCAGCTGGTTCTTCTGCCCGGGCATGGCGCGATCGCCCTGCATGACGATGACTTCATCACGCAGCAGCGCATCGCGGAGTGCCAGCCACGTGTCCATGCCATCATCGATGGGTGTTTCGATGACGCCCAGGAGGTGGTGCAGGCGCGAGCGCATCTGCTCGAACTCGCTGACCTGGTCGCGCTTGAAAACGACTCGCACGGTGCGCTCTTCTCGAACGAGGGCGGCAAGGCCGGCTTCAAAGGTGCCGATGTGCGCGGTGACGAGCACTGCGCCGCGGCGGCGCGCCCGGGCAGCGCGGTAGGCTTCGAGGCCCTCAACATGACCCACTTGCGCAGCGATCTGGTGCGGCGTCATGGAGGTGGCGCGGCCCAGATCGAGGATGAACTCGTAGAAGCTCGCAAAGACGCTGCGGGTGAACTGGAGCTGCTCGGCGGGGGCGAGTTCGCGACCGAAGATCCGCTTGGCGTTCTTGCTGATGGCGCGAGTGGCAGCGGGCGCAACGAAAGGCGCGATTGAGCACGCGGCGGGCTTGAGGGCGCGGGCGATGGGTGGGCAGTTCTGAGCGAGCTCGAAGAAGGGGCCAAGCCACGCGGGCGTCTGCGATGCTGGGCGCGGCGGCACTTCCGAGGTGATCGGCGGTGCGAGAGGCTGCGCTGCGCTGGGCGTAGACATCGGTGGCGAGAGGGTATGGATGATGGGTCTCGGGCGTGCCGCGGCGGTGATCGATACCATTGGCCCAACTTCGCATGGGAAAATCGACCATCCAACCCGCTGACGGCGCGATGAGCCTGACGTTCTACCGGGCCAGTCGACTCATGTGCCGGTTCATCAAGTTCCAGTGCATCAGTGAAACAGTGTTGCACGCGGAGAGGGCGGAGCGGCCTGGTGGGCTGCTGCTGGCGGTCACGCACCTGAGCCACCTTGAGCCCATCGTGGTATCCGCAGCACTTGAGCGCCATGTGCGGTGGATGGCACGGATCGAGTTCTACCGGTCGTGGTGGGGCGGAGCCATGCTCCGCCGCGGCGGGGCGTTTCCGGTGGATCGATTCGGGTATTCACTCCCGGCGGTGCGGCGAGCGATCGAACTGGTGCGGCGCGGCGAACTGGTGGGCATCTTTCCTGAAGGGGGCGTGGCCAAGGGAACGCAGTCGATGCTCCGGGGCGGACCCATCAAGGAAGGTGTCTGCACGATTGCGCTGCGAACGGGTGTGCCGATTGTGCCGGTGGTGGTGCTGGGCACGCACGAGTTGAATCGAGTGGGGCCATGGATTCCGGTGCGGCGCGGGAAGTTGTTTGTGGCCTTCGGGCGTGATGTGCTGCCGCCGGCGTATCGCCTGGGGAGTCCCACGACGAATCGTGCAGCACGGCACGCGCTGGCGAAGGCATTGCGCAGCGAAGTGGAGCGGACGTACAGGGAGTTGCTGGCGCATGCGGGCCTTTCGGACAGCGAAGTGCCATGAGTGATCTGTTCTACAAGGTGGTGCGGCTGATCGGGCGGCATGCCTTCTGGGTGAGCAGCCGACCGGTGGTTTTTGGCATTGAGCATGTGCCCAGGCAAGGCGCGTGTGTAATTGCCTCGAATCACACGAGTCCGTATGACGTCGCGCTCCTGATGCGGCACACGCCGCGGCTTCTGGATTTCGTGAGCATCGTCGAGGTGTTCAAGCATCCGTTGCTCGGCTGGTTCTACGGCAACATGAATGCGTTCCCGCTGGATCGCAGCAAGCCCGATGCGCCGACGGTGCGCACGCTGCTGGGGCGGCTGGAGCGAGGGCGTGTGGTGGCGATGTTCCCGGAAGGCGGGTTCCGGCGTGGTGAACAGTCAGTGGTCCGCAACGGGAAGATCCGCTCGGGTGTGGGGCGACTGGTGCGGCTGGCGGGAGTGCCGCTGGTTCCGGCCGTGGTGATCAACTCCATCGCGTATTCAAAGCCCGCGGCATGGCTGCCGCTGCGGCGTGTGCGGTATGCGGTGGCGTTTGGCCCGGCGATCTCGCATGAGCTTGAGGCAGAGGAAATTGAAGCGAAGCTGGTGGAGGCGATGGCGGCGCTGTATGCGAGGGCGTGCGGGGAGTTGCCGGGGGAGTGTCGCGTAGTGTGAAGGGTGAGGGAGAAGTGCTGTGGAGCGGATCGGGAAGCGAGTTGCAGGCAGGTGGTTGGCGGTCATCTGGACTGCGATTTTCTTTGGTCCGGAACTGCTCAGTGCTTCTTCGACGCGGCCGCCTTGACAGGCCAGTGATCAAGGTGTTGGCAGAGCAGATCAGCCATTCGCTTGGCTTGGGGCACGCTCACTGAAATACGTGCTACATCCACTCGCGTCCCGAGTTCCGGCATCTCCGCGTCGAACAAAAGCACTGCGACCTCGCAGTCTGCGCGACGGAAGAACATCATTCGATCGGCCCACATAGGAACGGCTGTTCGCGGGTCGTTCAGCAGATGATTGCTCAAGGTAGATGGATCCTGTACCTGCTTCTGAACTTTGCCCCGCGGACGCTTGGTGCTGGGTGACTTGGTCGCTCTTCCGGCCATTGGTTGCTCCTGATGGTGAGGGTGCTGATTCTGGATCGCTCCACGCTGGAGGAAGGTGGGTCAGGGAGTGTCGGGCCGCGATCCGGCCTTTCACACCCAGAGCATGAAGGATCTTGGCAATCGTGTCGAGCCTGAGATTCTGATTGGAATGAAGAATGCGGCTGAGCGTCGCGGGAGACATGCCTGCATCGACGGCAAGCTGTCGTTGCGTCTTGCCAGCGATCTTCATTGCCTGGATGATGATGCTGGCTACGTCGAGGCGCAGATCGAGTTCGACGCCTTCTGATGACGCGTCCAGATCGCAGACCATGTTGACGATGTCGAAGCGATCATCCGCATTCATGTCTGGTGCTCCCATCGAACTCGTACTGCTCCTGATCCTTGCGGTTTCCAACTTGGGTGATTCGATCGCGATCAGAACTGCTCAGCTTCTGCCCACTCTTGAGAAAACTGTCAAGGATGATGAAGTTGCGGTTTGCTGTACTTGGGTAGAAGCCGATCAACCGGATGAGCGACCCATCTGAGATTCTGTAGACTCCATTCCATTCGGGCTTGATCGGTCCCCCCGCTGATGTGTGATGCTCAAACCCATCTGTAGAAAACCGGTCGAGCTTCTTCATGAAATGAGCAACCTGCACTCGGTGCTTGGTCGCTAGTTTTTCAAGGTCCTTCAGTGCACTTCCGGTGATCCACACCTCTGTCTTGCGCGGCGCACCCGTCCTTGCGGGCGTTCCCCTAAAGATATCGTATACGATAACGATAGGCTTGCGGTTTTCTTTGGATGGGTGTTTTTCCATTTGAAGAACCCGAGCCAAACAGGGGATTCAAGATTCGTTATTCGGACGGTCACTGCGCCCCGTCCGGCAATCCGGCGCCGAAACTGCTTCCGAGAACAAGCTGGCGACAGGCCATTCTCGCCTCAGCGGTGAGCAACGAGCGATGCGATACGCAAGTGCCTTGGCCGTGCTTGCAACCGGCACAAGTCAGGCGTGCGTGCATCAACGAGGCGATGGTGTCAGCGACTCGCGAATACGCATGCCCATTCAGTGAGGGCGGTACAGGTGTTAGCCGCGAGGGTTGCGGCCAGAACATCTCTACACACTTGGAGGTTACCGTCTCGCTGGTTTGGCATCGCTTTCTCCTTCACTGACCGCCTTGGCTGCGAAGATTGCGCTCGCCAAGCAGCCAATGGTAACGACCCTAACGCAATGTTCAGGGCGATTGGAAGGTTGGGAGTTGGCGGGCACTTCAGTGCAGGGTTCCGTGAACATCACAGGTTGCAGTCACGCAAGCCCGATCAGTCTTAGGATGTCACCGAGTGGATCCGACGTGATTGCAGGAGCAGCAACGGCACCAGAATTCCCGCCGCGGCTGCGAAGGAGGCAGTGATGCCCATCGCCGCGACAAACCCCAGCGAGACGACCGCGGGCGTGTGCATCACGCAGAGGCTTGCAAAGCCGGTGATGGTGGTGGCGCTGGCCAGCAGCACGGCGTGCATGGTGGGGCGGAGGCGCTGAATGAGGCCCTGCACGCTGGTATCTTCGTGACGCGAGTGACGCGCCACTGATACGAGGAAGACTCCCGCATCGACCGCGATGCCATCGAGCAGCGGGATTGCGATGCTGTTGATGGGGTTGAAGGCGATGTTGGTGGCCATCATGAAGAAGAGCGTGAAGAGGCCCGCGCCGACGAGGGGCACGAGCGCCAGCAGCACATCGCTCACGCGGCGGAAGACAATCGTCAGCCAGATCAGCACGAGTGCAACGGAGATGAGGATCGATTGCGGAAGGCCATCGCGCGTGGCTTCTTCAAGTTCGGCAGAGACCGCGGGCAAGCCCGCCAATGTCGCCTGCGGTATGGAGGCCAGCGCAGCGCGGAGCGTCGAGATGACCTGGCCGCGGCGGTCGCGGTCTCGCAGCGGCGAATCGAGGCGGGCAATGAGAAGCGTGCGCGTGGCAGGTTGTCCCGCAGCATTCAGTGGCAGCAGGCGCTGCGAGAGTGAAGGGAACGCGGCAAGATCAGCAAGGGTGGGTGGTGTGCGGCTGGCGAGCATGCGGGCCAGGAAACTGCGATAGCCGGTGTATGCCGCGGGATCGAAGACGCTGGCATTGAGTGCGGCGTCGAAGTTGGCGAGCAGCGTGCTGGCGTCGGCGCTTGCGAGGAGGTGTTCAATGCGACCCACTTGCCGCGGGTCGGGGAGAAGGCGATGAAGCCCCAGAACGTCGATCACGCCGACCGACTTGCAGGCACCCGTGCGCAGTGCCGCGGCGGCGTCGATGGCGGCCGGCAGCAACTGCTCGGGCTGATCGACCTTGATGAGAATGGGAATGACTTCGCCGTTGCCCGCAAAGCGACGGATCGTCTCGTCGGTCGTGTCGAGCGCTTCATTGGGCTGAGGGTGAAGCACGGTGAGGTCGCCTTCGAGGCGAGGAGGCTGACCGCGAAGACCCGCGGCGAGTGCGGTGAGTGTGAGGAGCGAGATGACTGCGGAGAGCCAGAACCTGGGCGTGCGTGCCGCGGCGTCGGCGAGGAATCCAAACCGGGGCGGGCGGGGCGTGGAGTGGTCGGTGCGTGCGTGCGTGAGCACCAGAAGCGCGGGCAGGAGCGTGAAGGCCGCGATCCACGCGCCGATGAGTCCGGCGGTGCCGAGCTTGGCAAAGTCCGAGAGCATCTGGATCTTTGAGGGCCAGAGAGACGCGAATCCGAAGATGCTCGTGAAGCAGTTGGTGGTGATGGGCAGGGCCATCTCACGCGCAGTCTCGCGGGCGCACTGATCGGACGGAAGTCCCTGGGCGCGGAGTGCATCGAAGTGTGCGACAAAGTGGATGCCGTAGTCGACGCCCAGGCCAGCGAGGAGTGCGGCGACCGCTGCGGCGAGCGGCGAGATGGTGGGGCCGCCGAGTGCGTGCACACCGAACCCGATGATGAGGCCCACCGCCGCGACGATGCCGATGAGCAGGGGCGTCACCCAGCGGCGGTAGAAGAGCACAAAGAGCGCGTAGATCAGTCCGATGGAGAGCAGTGTGCTCAGGATCGAATCGGCGCGGATGGTGCCCGATGCGGCCGCGGCGATGGCGTAGGCTCCGCCGAGCCGGATGCTCATGGATTGGCCGGATGCGGCGCACAGCTCGGTGCTGATGGTGCGGACCAGCTGGACGAACTGGGTGGATTGCTCCAGATCGTTCAGAGGCGTGTTGGAGGCGATGCGCACGAGAATGGCGCGGCTGCTGCCACCATCGCCATCGTGTGAGAACTCGGGTGCAGCCGTGCTGGTGGGTGCGTTGGCCGCGGCGGGGTCGAAAGTGCCGTGGCCCGCTGCTGCGGCGAGTTCGAAGAGTCGCAGCGGATCCTTGAGCACACTGCGGCTGAGCACATCACCCGCAGGACCAGGTGAAGCCATCAGCGTTTCATTGCGCTTGAACTGGTCGGTGAGCCACGCGGGGTCGAAGCGTGCGAGGAGTTCGCGGGTGCCTTCTTCGCCCAGGAAGTAGGGTCCATTGGGAAAGATGCGCGTCGCGGCATACAGCGAGGCCTGCGGATCCTGGCGGGCACGGGCCCAGGCGATGCGGTCTTTCGTGCGCGGGTCGCTGAGAAGTGTCTGTACAAAGGAATCGGCGAACGCGGCGGTCGCGGCCTGAGATTCCGGTGTTGCCACCTGGGCACGGTCGGTGGGTTCGACGATCGCCAGGAGTGATTCGCCGGTGCCGAAGTCGTGCATGACCTGGCCGAAGGCCTCCGCCGCGGCGGACTGCGAGCCGAGCATGGCGTCCAGCGACGCTGAGATGCGAAGCCGCGAGAGCGAAGCGAATGCGAGCGCGAGGATGAGTCCCGCGATGAGAACGACGGTGCGCGGGTGGCGCGTGCAGAATGCCGCGGCACGTGCGGGCGGCGAGAGGCGAAGCGAGGTGGGATGCGTGTGGGAAGTCATGCTGAATCAGGGCTTGGTGGAGCCGGCTGATGCGGGCACGGGGTGATCGGGGAGGCGCGTGGCGCGGGTGGGGGGTGTGAATGCCGCGGCGGGCAGCTCGGTGTTGAGTTCGATGTCGTGGAGCTGAATCACGATGGAGCCGCCATCAGGAGAAAGGAAGTCGATGCGCTGCGCGAAGGGGGCTGCGTTGATGAGCGTGTACTCGGAAAGACGCAACTCCATCGCTTTGTCGGCAGCGGGGAGCGTGAATCGGCGCGGGGTGAGGGTGCGACGATCGATGGTGCAGAGAACCTGAGTGCTGCCCAGTGCGCTGCCCCGGACGACGAGCATGGAAGCGTCGGAACGCTCGGGGATTGGCGTGGCGTTGGCGAAGTAGGTGCCGCTGAGAAGTTCGACAGACTGCGCGATTCCCGCGGCGGGCAGTGCCGTCAGTTTGGCTTGCGGATTCTCTTCACTGGTGGTGCCTTCGCGTGACGCAGCAAAGGCCCAGACGCCATCGGGGAGGATGGTCAGATCAAGTACGGGCGTGCCGAGTTTCCAGGCGCGCAGACGTGCGGTGCCGGGTGGGCGGGCGACGAGCGCGCCATCGAGGGTGATGGTCTGGCCCTGGGGGTCTGTGAGCTTCACATCGGTCGATGCTGAGATGGTGCGCGTGGAATCGAGGCGCGCGGCGATCGTGCTCAGTGCCTGAGCATCGCTCATCGGTGGGTAGGTCGGCAACCGCGTCGCGCACGCGCCAAGGGAGAAGCCGAGCAGCGACGCACACACGAGCATGACAGCGGAGCGTGGATCCATCAGGAGCGTTCCTTCATGAGTTGGTCGCGGAGGAGTTTGCCCATGGGTGAGCGCGGGAGTGAAGCGACGATCTCAAAGCTGCGCGGGATCTTCGTCGGTGCGAGGCGATCGCGGAGAAAGCGGCGAAGATCGGCATCGGTGGGTGTCTGGTGGAGATCGCGCGGCACGATGAAGGCCAAAGGTCGGTGGATCGTATCTGAGAGAGCCATGGGCACGACCGCGCACTCGGCGACGAGCGGGTGTTCGAGGAGCATCGCTTCAACTTCGAGTGGGTTGACCTTGAAGCCGCCGGTATCGATGAGGAGTTTGAGACGCCCGGTGATGGTGGCGCGGCCTGAGGTATCGATCCGTGCGAGGTCGCCGGTCAGCAAGTGACCATCAACCAGGTGCATGGTGTCATCGACGTATCCGGAGAGCATGGATGGAGCATGCACCGCGAGCTGGCCTTCCTCGCCCGCACGCAGGGTGCGGGCGGGGTCGTTGACATCAACGATGCGGAAGCTCACTTCTGGAAGCGGGCGGCCGATGGCCAGGGCGTCGAACTCTGGAGTTGTTGGGAGCTCAAGGGAGACGGTGCCCAGTTCGGTCGCGCCGTAGAGCTGGCCGATGGGGATGTGCCAGAGCCGCGTGAACTCATCGCGCACGCGCGCGGCCAGTGGCGAGCCCGCAGAGACGGCAACGCGCACGTTGAAAGGTGGTGCGAGGGGAGATTCGAGGGGGCAGGGGTCGAGTCGGGCGAGGGACTCGTAGATGAAGGGGATGCCCGGGAGGATGGTGATGTCGCGGCGGAGTTGTGCCGCGGCTCCCGGGGCATCGAACTCGTGCATGATGCGCAGCGTTGCGCCGGCGAAGAGGGTGCCCAGCAGGATGTCGACGCCGTACGAGTGGCACAGGGGCGGGACGCAGAGGACGATGTCGACAGTCGTCAGCCCGAACCCTCGCGCGACTGCGCGGGCATCGGCGTCGAGGGCAGGCCACTCGCGGCGGACGAGCTTGGGCAACCCGACGGTGCCGGATGACCCCAGGATGATGCCCCCGGGTGCAGTGCTGGGTGTGAACGGAGTTGTCGTCTGTGGGGTGGCAACCTGGTTGAGCAGCAGTGGGCGCGGGGTGAGGCGGGTGACGAGGGTGTCGTCGGCGAGTGCCGCCGCGGCATTGGTGCGGGCGAAGATCGATGCACACTCGCCGGGACCGCTGCGAGGGTGCATGAGGACCAGTTGGGTGCCGGCGAGCAGAGACGCGGCGAACCACTCGATGAGCTCGATGCCGCTGGGAAGTGCGCAGAGGATGCGCTGTTGGGGCTTCGTGTGTGCGGCGATGGTGTGGGCGCGCTGGTGGATGGAGGTCAGGAGCGCGGCGAAGGAGATGGAGCGGGCGATGGTGCCGTCGGCGGAGACTTCCGCGGCGGCGATCGCGCGGGGTCGATCGCTGGCGTGGCGGGTGAGTGCGCTGAGCCAGTCGCTGTGGCTACGCACACGAGAGGTCCACGACGAGTTCGATTTCGACGAGCAGTTCGGGGCGACAGATGTCGGCGTGGATGCACTCGAGTTCGGGGGCTTCGCTCAGGCTCGGGGGCAGGAGTGACTTGATGGTGGAGAGGTGCGAGGTGTTGCGGTGGTAGATGCGCGTCGCGATGGTGCCTTCGAGTGCCGAGCGATCGGCGGGAAGCACGTGTCCGCTGAGGCGGCGGCCTTCGCGTGCGACGGAGGCGAGGTTGAGGGATGTTTCGAGGATCTGGCCTTCGAGTGAGTCGGTGTAGACGGACTCTTCGCCGCGGACGCTGGCGGTGCCGCCGATGATGAGGAGTTGGCGGCTGTGGAGATCGATGAGGCGGGCGCGGGCGAAGCAGGGGGGCTTGGGCCCGAACTTGCGGGAGTAGGCAAAGGCGGAGATCTGACGCGGGTTCTCGACGGTGATGCCGCGTTTCTTCGCGCCCAGCAGATGGATGGCGAGGGTGGAGCCGTGGTGGCCGACGCAACTGGCGGTTGGGATGCGGCCGTGCGCGACGGCACCCTGACCGAACCAGTTGGAGAAGACGCGGTGGCGTGCGATGTTGAAGACGCGGTAGCGATCGAGCTGGTGTTCCATTGGCGTGCAGATGCCAGGGAGGAAGTTCCAAGCGCGAACGGGTTGTGGAAAGGGCGTATCTTCGAGTGTGGCCAGAGCGTGAGACATCATCTGTTCGACGGCAGCGTCAAAGGACTCATTGGTCCAGGTGGTGATGTCGTGGGCCAGAACGCTGACGAGCGCGGCGTCGTCGCTGGTGGAGACGGTTGTTTCGAAGGACGCCGCGTGGGGTGCGGGGCGAGGCGAGGTTGAGCGATGGGTGTCGCCGCGTGCTATCTGCTGGGCCCATGCGGGAACGGCGGGAGCAGAGGGGAGCGGCTGATGTGGAACGCCAGCCGGCTCAACAGGTTCTGCAGAGAGTTGTGTCCCGCCGTGCTCCATGGGTGACTGTACGAAGACTTCTGAAACGAGTCCAACACGTTCCCGGGTGCGTGCCGGGCTCAGCGAGCCTGGGGGCGCTCGTTCACTTGGCGGCGGGAGGATTGGCATCGCCAGCGGGGCGATTGATCTTCGTACCGGCAGGCAGCTTGAGCTCGAGTTCAGTGTCCTTGACGTTGGTGTTGATGTGGAGGTTGAAGCAATGCAGCTGGGTTTCTTCGCCATCGGGGTCGACGATGACGATGCGATCGGCGCAGGGGACTTTGGTGTCGATCAGGACGCGGACCGAATCGATGTACTGACGCAACGCGGCGGTCCTGGGCGTGAGTTTGATGGCCAGTCGTGTGGCGCGGTCGCCGATGTCGATGCCGGGGACGACCTGATCGGGGGCGAGTTCTGAGAGCTCGAAGGTTTCGCGGAGTTTGGAGAGCCGCGGGAGTGGGCCGCCCACGGCATCCTTGAAGCGGGCACCCATCGGGTAGATTTCCGCGAGTTTGTCGGCGGGGTAGTAGATGGTGACGTTCTCACCGGCAACCAGCATGGTGCTCTCGCGCGGATGGGTGGTGTGCCAGAGGACGCTGTCGTTCTTGCAGACCAGAGTGCCCCGTGAGATGAGGGGTTTCTTGAGCAGGGCCGTCTTGCGGGTCTGTTCGAAGTCGGCGCGCATGTCGGTGATCGCGGCGATGCGGGCATCGATGGAGGCGAGGCGCTGTTCAAAAGGTTCGGTGGTCGCCGCGGCGGATGGGGCGGACGGCGTTGCCGCGGCGGGCGGCGTTGGGGCCGGCGGTGCCGCGGCGAGACAGGTCAGCACGAATGCGAAGCGGAGCATGGGCGTTCTCGTGGAAAGATCGAACGGGGAACTCGACGAGGCTCAAGGGGTTCGGGCGAGCACGATGGTTCCGTCCGCGGCGGGCTTCCCCATTGCTGTAGCCTTTGCCGCGCACATCACCAGCGGGCCCATTTCGCGGATGAAGGTGGCCTCAAGTTCGATGCGCACCGGCGGGGAAAGTGCCGCTCGGATCTTGAGATCGATCTGGGCGAGGCGGGCGGGCCGCAGTGGCACGTGGGGTGTCTGGCTTGGGTCCTGGTCGGCCACGGGGCCTGCGAAAGCGAGCAACCCGCAGAGCTGGGCGAGTGCTTCGCCGATGAGGACGCCCGGGACGATGGGTTCGCCGGGGAAGTGGCCGGCGAAAAACGCTTCAGACCCCGAGACCTCCCAGAGGCCCTTGGCGCTGACCATCGGCTCCAGGTGGGTGAGCCGCGAGACGAAGCGGAAGGGGCGGGCGTGGGGAAGCGCGCGGAGGAGTTGCTCGAGATGGTCGGAGCTGCTCATGAGGCGGCCTTGAGCGAATCCACGTACGCGGCGAGCGTCTGCACCGAGGTGAACGCGGCTCGGTTCATCGTGCCTTCCTTGATGCGGACGCCGAAGGCCTTCTCGATCTCGGTGATGATGAGGAGGATGTCGAGGGAATCGACGTCGTATTCACCACCGATCAGGGGCATGTCATCGGGTAGTTGCGTGGCGGCATCGATCTTCAGACAGGTCTGAAGGATGGACTTGATGCGATCGAGTGTCTGCGGTGAAGCGGTCATGGTGGGCGAATGCCTGATGTGCCGGTGGATCTGCGGGCGAGTGTAGGGGTGGGGGTCGGGAGGTGGGGCGAGGGGCGGAGGGGGGGGAGGGGAAGGATGGTTGGACGCATCAGAAGCGTGGTGGTTTCGGTGGCGTTGGATGTGCGTGCCGCGGCGTGGGTACCCTGCCTGTGACATGCCCACCGAGCAATCCAAGACTGTGCAGCCGCATCCGATGTTCACCGAGCATTATCGTGATGTGCCGGAGAAGCGGGCGTGGCTGGCACGGATTTTCGATGAAACGGCGGGCGATTACGACAAGGTGGAATCGTGGCTCGCGCTGGGGAGCGGGCGCTGGTATCGGCGACAGGCCCTTCGGCGCGCGGGGCTCGCGGCAGGGATGAAGGTGGTGGATGTGGCGTGCGGGACGGGACTGGTGGCAAGAGAGGCGATCGGGATCGTGGGCGATCGGAACAAGGTGATCGGGGTGGATCCCAGCGAGGGGATGCTGCGGCGTGCGAGTCGCGAACTTTCGATTGCGGTGACCAACGGACGCGCGGAGTTGATCCCCGCGGTGGATGAGTCCTTTGACTTTCTTTCGTTTGGCTATGCGCTGCGCCATGTCGATGATCTTGCCGAGGCGTTCAGTGAGTTCCATCGCGTGCTCAAGCCGGGTGGGCGGCTGTGCATGCTGGAGATCACCTCGCCCAGGTCGAGGGTGGGGCGGGTGCTGATGGAAGGGTACATGAAGGCGATTGCGGGAGTGCTGTGCCGCGTGGGTGGGTGTTCGGCGCGGACCAGTGAGTTGTGGAAGTACTACTGGGAGACGATCGACCGGTGTGTGCAGCCCGAGGCGGTGCTTGAGGCGCTGCGGGCGGCGGGGTTCACGCAGGTGGAGCGGGGTGTGCAGCTCGGGGTGTTTTCGGAGTATCGGGGCGTGAAGGCGTAGTTACATTTGGGAATCTGACTCTGCAATCTGAAATTTCAAAATTTGAAATTTCAGATTGCAGAAATAAAGAACGCGACCCGTGGGGGTCGCGTTCTTGAGTTGGAGCTTGGTGTGTCGTGCGGGGCTTACTCGAGAGCCGCGGCACCGGAGATGATCTCGGTGAGTTCCGTGGTGATCTGGGCCTGGCGGGCGCGGTTGTAGATGAGGGTGTAGCGCTTGCCGGCCTTGCCTGCGTTGTCGGTGGCGGCCTTCATGGCGACCATGCGGGCGATGTGCTCGCTGACGACGGCGTCGTTGAAGATCTGGAAGAGGACGGCCTTGACGCCGGCGGGGAGGATGTCATCCATCAGCGCCTTGGCATCGGGGCTGAACTCATAGAGCTTGGCGGGGCCGGTCTTCTCGCCCTTGACTGCAGTCTTGGTTTCAAAGGGGAGCAGCTGAACGACGGTGGGGGTCTGGCGGCCGACGCTGAGGAACTTCATGTAGACGACGCGGACGGAGGAGAGTTCGCCGCTGGTGAAGCGGGCGATGTACTCCGAAGCGAGTTCCTTGACGTTGGCGTAGGTGGGCTTGTCGCCGAACTGGGCGTGGGCCTTGGTGACCTGGTAGCCGGCGAACTTGAGGAAGCCCTGACCCTTCTTGCCGACGATTTCGATGTCGCCGTTCTTGAAGGCGGGGTTGTCCTTCATGAGCTGGGTGAAGAGGCGGATGACGCCGCCGTTGTAGGGGCCGCACAAGCCGCGGTCGGAGGTGATGAGCAGTGTGAGGGACTTGCCCTGGCTGCTGCCTGCCGAGAGGAGGGGGTGAGAGATTTCGCCGCCGACGGTGGCGGAGAGCTCGCTCAGGACCTCAAAAAGGGTCTCGGTGTATGGCTTGGTGGCGGTGGACGCCTGCTGTGCGCGGGCGAACTTGCTGGTGGCGATCATCTGCATCGTCTTGGTGATGCGACGGATGTTGGCCACGGCCTTGATGCGCTTCTTGATCTCGCGGGTCTTGCCCATAGGGGCAGAAGGGTATGTGGGGTGAAGGGGGGAGGGAAGGATTGGAGGGAAGGGAAGTTCCCAAGTTCCAAATTGCAGAGAGCCAGGGGTACACCAGTGCTGTGGAGCGGTTTGGGTGTGGTTTGGGCGTATGGTCTTGCGCTGGGTTGAGCGGGAAAAGTGCGGGTCTGGGCAGCGACAGAAGCTGGCGCAAGCGTGCTTTGAGTGTGTCAGTCTGCGGGTTTGTCCATGCTTTGGAGGTTGAGGGGTGCAATAATGGATGGTCCTTTCGCGGCACCTTGGAGGTGTGGTGGAGGGGCCGAATAAAAGACAAACGTCCGCATGAGACGAGCTCAGCGCCGGCTGAGTGGGTGCTTGGGGCTCGTTCTATCGGGCGAAAGAGGACTGAAGTCTTTTGTTGTCAGGCGTTTGTGCATGCTTTGGGCGTGTGCAGAAGCCTCACCTTGGTCCCGTAAGGTGGGCGAAGGTGGAGTGATTCAGGGATCTCTCCGTGCGTGCCGTGGCGGGGTGTCTGGGTCCATAGAGCACAGTGAGTCAGTCGCTCCGATGCGGCTGGCGTGAGAAAGGTGTTGATCATGTCGAAGACCGCTTCCTCCCGTAATTCCGTTGCTGCTGCGGTGCAGCATGCCGCGGGAAAGAACTCGAAGGCTGTGAAGAAGGTGGCGAAGGTGGCGCCAGCCCCGGATCCGAAGATGCGGGCCAAGCCGGGCAAGATGGTGTATTACTTCGGCAACCTCATGACCGAGGGTACTGCGGAGATGAAGCAGCTCCTGGGCGGCAAGGGTGCGAACCTGGCCGACATGACGAGCATCGGGCTTCCGGTTCCTCCCGGGTTCACGATCACGACGGATACCTGTGCGCTGTACTACCGCAATGGTCAGCGTCTGCCGCATGGTCTGATGAACGAAGTGCACAAGAACATTGCCTCGCTCGAGCGCGAGACGGGCAAGAAGTTCGGCGATGTGGGCATGCCCCTGCTCGTGTCCGTGCGTTCGGGTGCTGCCGTCAGCATGCCGGGCATGATGGACACGATTCTGAACCTGGGCCTCACCGATCAGTCGGTGGCAGGTCTTGCGGGCAGCACGAAGAATCCGCGGTTTGCGTACGACGCGTACCGCCGCCTCATCAACATGTTCGGCGATGTCGTGATGGGTGTCGACCACCACCACTTCGAAGAGGCCTTCGAGAAGATCAAGAAGAAGTACTCCGCCAAGCTCGATACCGATGTGCCCGAGCAGGGCATGATCGAGCTGTGCGACATGTACAAGTCCGTGTACCAGAAGTACGTGGGCGAAGTCTTCCCGCAGAACCCCTTCAAGCAGCTTGAACTGGCAATCGAAGCCGTGTTCAAGAGCTGGAACGGCGATCGCGCCGTCTCGTACCGCCGCATCCAGGGCATCTCGGGCCTCAACGGCACCGCGGTGAACATCCAGTCGATGGCCTACGGCAACATGGGCGAGGATTCGGGAACGGGCGTCGCCTTCACCCGCAACCCCGCCACCGGCGAGAACATCTTCTACGGCGAGTTCCTCATCAACGCTCAGGGTGAAGACGTGGTGGCGGGCATCCGCACGCCCCAGCACGTCGACCAGATGCCCAAGTGGAACAAGGAAGTCTACAAGCAGCTCCTTGACATCAAGCTCAAGCTTGAGAAGCACTACAAGGACATGCAGGACATCGAGTTCACGATCGAGAAGGGCAAGCTCTACATGCTGCAGACCCGCACCGGCAAGCGCGCCGGCACCGCCGCGGTCCGCATCGCATGCGAGATGGTCCGCGAGAAGCTCATCGATGAAGAGACAGGCCTCCTGCGCATCCCGGCAGCTGACCTCACCCAGCTCCTCCTCCCCAGCTTCGATCCCGCTTCCAAGAAGAAGGTTGAAGTCCTCACCCGCGGCATCCCGGCCTCGCCCGGCGCCGCAGTGGGCAAGCTCGCCTTCACCGCCGCCGAAGCCGTCGAACGCTCCGGCAAGGGTGAAGCCGTTCTGCTCTGCCGCAAGGAGACGAGCCCCGAGGACGTCGAAGGCATGCACTCGGCAGTCGGCATTCTCACCAGCACCGGCGGCCGCACGTCGCACGCGGCGGTGGTTGCCTGCGGCTGGGGCAAGTGCTGCGTCGTCGGCGCCGGCGAGATGGAAATCGATGCCGCCAAGGGCAAGATGACCGTCAACGGCAAGACCTTCGGTCGCAACGACGTGATCTCAATCGACGGCACGACCGGCGAGATCATGGTCGGCTCGGTCGCCACGATGGAGCCCAAGCTGGGCGGCGACTTTGCTCAGGTCATGAAGTGGTCGGACAAGTACCGCCGCCTGGGTGTTCGCACCAACGCCGATACGCCCGAAGATGCACAGCGTGCACGCGATTTCGGGGCCGAGGGCATTGGCCTTTGCCGCACCGAGCACATGTTCTTCGAGGGCGACCGCATCAAGGCGATGCGTGAGATGATCCTCGCCGACAAGACCGAGACGCGCGTCAAGGCACTCGAGAAGCTCCTCCCCTACCAGCGCGATGACTTCATGGGCATCTTCAAGGCCATGAAGGGCATGCCGGTCACCATCCGCCTCATCGATCCCCCGCTGCACGAGTTCCTCCCCCACGAGGACAAGGCCCAGAAGGAAATGGCCGCACAGCTCGGCATCAGCGCCGAGAAGGTCCGTCAGCGCGTCAGCGCACTGCACGAAGCCAACCCGATGCTCGGCCACCGCGGCTGCCGTCTTTGCATCACCTATCCCGAGATTCTCGAGATGCAGGTGCGGGCGATCATCGAGGCCACCATCGATGCACTTCGCAGCAACTACAAGCCCATGCCCGAGATCATGATCCCCCTGGTTGGCACCAAGAAGGAACTTGGCTACCTGCGGACCAAGGTCGAGGAAGTCATCGCCAAGGTCAAGGAAGAGCAGGACTACAAGCCCCGTCTTGATGTCAAGATCGGCACCATGATCGAAGTCCCCCGCGCTGCGGTCACCGCCAACGAGATCGCTGAGAAGGCCGACTTCTTCTCGTTCGGCACCAACGACCTCACGCAGATGACCTTCGGCTTCTCGCGTGACGATATCGGCACCTTCCTGCCCGACTACCTCGCGCACGAAGTGCTCCCCGCCGATCCGTTCCAGACCCTTGATACCGCCGGCGTCGGTCAGCTGATCGACATCGCCGTCAACAAGGGCCGCAGCGTCAAGCCCGACCTCAAGGTCGGTATCTGCGGCGAGCACGGTGGCGACCCCAGGAGCGTCTGGTTCTGCCACAATGTGGGCATGGACTACGTCTCATGCTCACCCTTCCGCGTGCCGATCGCTCGCCTCGCCGCGGCTCAGGCCGCGATCAAGGAAAAGCAGGCCAAGTAAGTCAAGCTGCTCAGCAGTTCGCTGAGCAGTGAAGTAGTTCAGCATTGCAGGAGTGCAGCAGAGTGCCTTTGATGGCACTTGGCTGCACTCCTGTCTTTTTTGGAGAAAGACGCAGAGAAACAGACTTCAGAGTGGTGAGACTTGGGATTGGTGTGTGTGGTGGCTCATTTCGAGATGTAAGTCAACAGGGCGACGATACTTGTTGGAACATGGATGGGCTGTTCCCCTCCGCGGATGGCGAGTGAGAGCCGAACGCGGGGTGGTTTCTGGGCAATTTCTGAAAAAATCAGAGATTTAGGGCCTGATGAGGCTCTGGAATTCGCCTTTTGAGGAGACGTTCAGCAGCATTGGCACTCTGCACCAGTAGTTGGGTGCGCTGTGGGGAAGGCGCACCTGTTCGAGTGTTCGGGGCCGCTGGGGCATGCACAGAGTGTCGGAGCAGGCGGAACGTTGTGATTGGCGGGAAGGGCATTACGGATTGGTTGAAATTGTCGCAGGGCTCGTGGAGGATTCGGAACTGGCATGTGCGGCAGACGGGCGTGTGGGCGTTTGATCAAGATCTGTGATGGATGAACAGCCGCGGACTCTCTCTCCGCGGCTGTTTGTTTTTTCGGACCTGGCAGCGGTGCCTCGCATCGGCGGGCAGATCGCTAGCTTTCTGATTCGTGTCGTTCACGCGGCGTGGTTCGGGTCAGGAACCACGTGAACATCCCGAAGACAGAGAGAGGCTGATTCATGCGTTGCAAGACTGCCGTATGTGTATTGCTGGCGAAGGCGTGTCTGACTGCCGGGGCATCGGCGCAGACCTACACCCTGATGGATGTCGGCGTGCTTCGCCCGGATGTGGCACAGGCCACGACGGTGGTCGCGGGCATTTCGGACAATGCAACCGTGGTGGGAACTTCGACGCCAGGAACGAACACCACTTCTGCGCACGGATTCGTCTGGTATCCGCCCCAGGCATTCACGCCGGGCATGCGCGAGATCGGCGCGTATCTTGATCCATGCATCTTCAACATGGCGACCGCGACTTCGCAGTATGGTGCTCAGGTTGTGGGCATGCGCGAGCAGGTCTGTGACGGCAACGGGCTGGCGTGGACCCTTGGGCTGGGTTCACCGGCTCCGCTGATCGGCATCGGCGGGCTTTCCGGCTTCGCTGATTCGATGCCCCTGGCCGTGTGCGTCCAGGGAACGGCCGTTGGCTGGAGCAATACCCGCTGCTGCGGGTTTGGATGGCAGTCGGGCAATCCCATCTACGCCACGCAGATGAAGGCGGCGATGCCCGCGATCCGTCTCCCGGACTTGGGTGGCTTGCAAAGTGTCGCGACAGGAATCTCAGAGTTGTCGCAGACGATCGTGGGCTTTGGCATGATTCCAGGCAACAACGATCGGGGCGTGACCCATCCGTTCGTCATCGGCCCCATCGGCGAGAACTTTGGTGATGGGTTGCACCCGATGCCGGGTCTTGGCAACGGCGTCGGACGTGCGTACGACATTTCGAACGGCGAAGAATTCATCAGCGGCTGGTCGACCGATGCGCAGGGCCGCACACGCGCCACGCTGTGGAACACCGACCTGTCACCCACGGATCTGGGGGTGCTGCCCGGCACCGTCGCCTCGGTGGGCTTGGGAGTGAACTCAAGCGGCACGGTGGTCGGGCAGAGCGGACCGGCGATCAACTGGAGCACTGCAGATGTTCATCCCGCCGCGGCGGGCGCGCGGGCATTCGTGAAGTCCATCGATGGACCGATGCAGGACCTGAATGATCTGGTGGCGCCCGGCTCGGGCTGGGTGCTCCAGAATGCCACTGGAATCAATACCTGCGGATGGATCAGCGGCAACGGCACGCTCAACGGCGTGCAGCGGGGCTTCGTGCTCAAGCCCTGCGCGCCGGTGATCACCTCTCAGCCCGATGCGTTCACCGCAACGGTCTGTCCGCCGGCGTATGGCTCGTTCTATGTCGCCGCGTGCAGTGCGATTGGATTCGTGAGCTATCAGTGGCGATACAACGGAGTCGAGATCTCCAACGGAGATGCCTACACGGGCGTCAACGACCAGCAGCTCAATGTGTGGGATCCGATGGCAGTGGGCGAGTATGACTGCGTGGTGACCAACGACTGCGGCACGACCATCTCGCGCCCGGGCCGCCTGGTGCGATGCTTCTGCAGCGATCAGTGCCCGGCCGACTTCAATGTCGATGGCGGGGTCGATGGATCCGATGTGGGTGCGTTCTTCAGCATCTGGGAATCGGGCGATTGTCTCGCGGATGTGAATCTCGATGGCGGGGTCGATCAGGGTGATGTCGATGTCTTCTTCGGCGCATGGGAAGCCGGCGGCTGCTGAACCCGCGGCACTCCTGAAGCAATCAGATTGACCACACTCGGGCCCGGCGCGATCTGTCACCCATGTGACCGGATCGCTCCGGGCTCGTTGCATCTCGCGGACGAATGCATGGGCGCGGACCGATCCGCTTGAAGTGGAGGGCCGCAAGG
>JBILUL010000104.1:0-16966 GCA_044371005.1 Phycisphaerales bacterium
GGTGGCGCGGCGAGCCGCTTTGGGCGAGCAAGCCACCGGTAGGTGTCTCTCGAATTGCCTCTTTGTCTTTGCTTTGCCGCCCGGCTGAGGGCGGACGACCCCGGGGGTTGCGACGAGAAGTGGTCCGCCCTCAGCCGGGCGGCAAGAAGGAAGAAAACCCCGGTCATTGCCCGCTCTCCGGTGGCTGGCTCGCAAAGCCTCGCAGCGCCACCGGCAACGGTCGTGCGCCCTGTCGGGCGGTAGCATGGCAACCTGGCCGGTCATGCTGGTGCATGAGCTTCGATGCGATGGTCAGCCGATCGAAGAGAGCTCCCGATGGCTGTGGGCCACGATGGAAGCATGCGTTTGCGACGAGGGCGACCCTTAGATGATGCCCGCCCCCAGCAACCCCGCAAGCACGAACAGCAGCACCGCCACGATGACCCGGATGCCCCGCATCGTCACCTTCCCCAGAAATCGCTTGCCCAGCAGCGAGCCGATGCACCCGGCGATGCACGTCAGGCTCACCAGCAGTAACGTGCGAGGTGATGCCAGCACGCTGTAGTCATGGGTCTTGGCAAGGTACGTGTATCCCAGAACATACATGAGTAGCCGCGTGAGATCAACGGCGGTGGAGACGACATTGGTGCTGCCGACGAAGGCTTCCTTGGAAAGGCCACAGCGCAGCAGAAATGGAGCACGCAGTGCGCCCTGCATGCCGGTGAGCCCGCCGAAGAACCCCGAGAGTGCGCCGCCCAGAGGGAGCAGCCGCCGCGGAAAGCTCAACTGCTGATACCAGGGCAGCAGTTCAAGCATCGCGAAGAAGGCCAGCAGTACCGATGCGATGAGTTTGGTGATCGTGATGCTCGCGGCGTGCCCGGCAAGGTGATACTCAAAGAGCGGGGCCGAGGGTGCCATGAGCGTCAGCAACCCAGCCCCGATGAAAGCCGCGGCGATCGCCGGGAGCCCAAACCGAAGCACAACCCCCAGATCCGCGTGCCGCCCGACCAGTCCGAGCTTGAAGAGGTTGTTGGACAGGTGCACCACGCCAGTCGCGGCGATGGCCACTTCAATGGGGAAGAAGAGGGCAAAGACGGGCATGAGGACAGTGCCCAGCCCAAAGCCGCTCAGAAGTGTGATCGCTGCGAGTGCCGCGGCGATCAGGGGGACGATGACAAGGTCCATAGGGGGAGGGTACGGGAACAACTCGCTGCCGCGGCGTGGCCACATGGGCAAGAGCCCAGCGATTGAAGTTGAACTGGTGCTTCATCGCGCTATTCGTCTGGGTGCTCCAACAGCCGATGCCCGGCGATCGTCAATCGGTACTTCTGGCGTCGGCTGTTAGGCTTGTCTGCAATGGTCATCTCAAGCAGCCCGAGGGCTATGGCCGGTTGCTGATAGGCCTCTTGGAAGTGCTTTTTGTTGCGCAGGCTGAGCGCAGCCTGAATCTCGCGCCGAGTCATCTCACCTTGAACGACCGCGAGCATTTTCCTAATTTCGGGGGTGACTGGAGTGGTGACTGGGGGGGTGACTGGAGTGGTGACTGGGGGGGTGATATGGATGGACGGCAAGCCGCGATGCTCGAACAGATTCGGGTTCGCGTCCGATACTGCCGTTGTTTGAGGCAAACATGGGGAGTTGGCACCCACTCCACATCGGTCATCGGGGGCGGTGAGGGTGTACGTCGTCCAGCGTCGGCGATTGTCGGACACGAGGAATCCCCGATCGCACAGTGATTGGAGCAGCTGGGTGATATCCGATGGGTGCTCTTGAATGAGCGATTGGAGTCTTGCGTTGGACACTGTTCCCTCGAGGGCAGCCGTAGCCAGTGCCTGCAGAGCCGAGGCACCCAGTGCAGCGACCCGCTGTTCGCTGAATCGGTGGCGAAGGTCGCGGATAGTCGTGTCGGGGATGAGACTTACCGTCGGCAGTGTCAACCGCACGCGATCAGGTTCGCAGAACGTGTCAATCCATGGTGCCCGCCATGCTCGTGAATGCCAGCCGGCGCTGATGCGGGCTGCGCCAGAGCCCGCTTGTTCGCCGCCGCCAATCAGCAGGAGCATTTTCTGGATCGCCTTGTTTCGACATTCGCTTACGCCGCCGCGCCGATACTGCTGCATCGATACCAGAAAAGTCCCCGGGTTCTCCATCGAGATACGGTCGGCCTCGCGTTGGATGATCACTCCGCCCGCGGCCGAGTAGTCCGAGTGAATCAGCGCGTTGACCAACGCCTCGCGGAGTGCAATATGTGCTTCGGTCACGTCCTTTCGCATTTCCCCTTCTAGGGCGAACGGCGTTGGCAGGGCCAGCGCGAGCCGTGGTGACACTCGCTGGTAGAATTGGAGGAGGTTGGCTTGCCAAGTGCCGTCCGGATAGATGCGATCGGTCCACCGTACGGCCGGGTCGAGCGTCTCGCGGTAGTCGACAAAGTAGTTCGGTGCCGCAGCAGGATCGCGGATCGCGTTGTCCTTTCCGAACATGAGCAGCCCTGCGAGCGTGAGGCCAGACTCGCCAGTTGTGCGGTCTCGTCTCCACCCTCCGAGTTGCTCCAGGAGTTCCAGATCGCCGAGCGAGAGCCACGGATGTTCGCCGCGTGCAGCCCGCATTCGCTGTCGGTATTGAGCAAGAGTTGGTGCATCCAAATCGGAGAGAGAAAATCCTGTCAGCAGCCGATGATCCGCTGGCTCCGGGCTGGCATCGGAGATCATCCGTCGGACTTCCTCATCAGAACATCTGTAGTCGCCTTCATGGCGGCGCCGGTAGGTGCCGCCGAAGGGATTCAGCCCAGTGTGCACCGGCCGGTCGGCGCGACCGGCGCGAGGAATGGTGATGGCAAGCAGCGTTACAGATTCGTTGTTCGATCTGACCACTGCTTCACGAACGTCCAAGGTAGAAAGAAGATTGCGATTCACCAGACCTTTGTTGTTCAATCCGTCCCAAAGCGTCTTCGTGTATCTGTGGAGTTGGTCAGCATCGAGGCCATCGAAGCGAATCGCACTTTCTCGCTCAGAAACGCCCAGGAGGACCGTACCCCCATCAGAGTTGGCCATCGCGCTGTAGGTTTCCCAGAAACTTCCTGGGAATCCACCCTTGGCCGACTTGAACTCCCAGTCGCAGTTCTCGCCCAGTTCAGTTGCAGCCAGGATGTCTTGGGTAGTAGTCATGTGTCAGACGCCTTGACGCCACAAAATCTCCCCGCAGCGACATGCACAAACGAACTCCCCAGTCCGTTCCGTAGTCGATCGCTGCTGAGCTGCATGATCCGATGCGGGACCTCGTTGCCGCGGTGAAATCGCTCGTTCCTGCAGTGAATGCCCGAGTTCCCGGATTTTAGGGACCCGAACAGAGTTCCAGGCCTGAAGGCACGATCGGAAAAAGGCCGTGTCACCGCGCGCGAACAACAACCCCAATTCTGAGGCCGGGGCGGATCAGATTGTCGGTAAACTGCAAAGGGAGAGGTGAGAGCAGCACCATTGTGTGTGTGGTGCGGGCGCGTGACCTCGATGGTCGTGCGCTGTCCGTGGCACCTGAAGCCGGCCAATCCTGCCCCCTCCTTACCCCCCGTACAATGCTCGCAGCTCAGGAGCCACCCATGACCATGCAACCGCTCAAGTGCCGTCTGTACGATGAAGATGCCGAGTCACTCATGCGCAGCGATGTCTTCGGCGACCACATCACGCTGCTGCCGGGCGCTGCCGGTCAGCGAGCGGGTGAGCGCGTGCGCATCATGTGGGGGCAGGATCTGCTGCGCGACCTGCTCGATGGCCGCTACCGCACCGTCGTCTGCGCGGTGAACGATCAGGACAACAGCCACGGCATCATCTCGCAGCTGGTCGACATGATGCAGACCAGTCAGTGGACTCCCAAGACCGTCACCAGCTACGCCCGGATGTTCCAGGATTCGGTCTCGGTGCACGCCGCGGGCGATCGTGAGCCGTACGTCCTCAAGTACGACCTTGATGCGGTGCTCATCCTGGCCATCCTTCGGCCAAAGGGCAAGAACCACTTGTCGCTGGATGATCTGTACCGGGGCTTCCGCACCGTGAGCAAGATGCTCAGCGATCGGCGCGAGCGTCAGCCCGCCGCGGCGGTGAGTTTCCTGGGCGCCAAGGCCAACCGGCTCGTGGGCCCCGATGGCCACGAACCCAGCTTCGAAAGCGTGCTTCGCACGATGTTCAACGCCGGCTTCCGCGGCGATGTCTACACCTCCCCTGCGATGTGGAAGTTCGGACACGTGGGGGCCTTCCCCACCTACCCGTTCCCCGAGGGTCTCGAACGCATGCGCGGCGGCAGCTCATGAGCCGCACGCGCACCGCCCGCACCTGACCCGCCTGGCCGTCCATGGCCACCGAATCACCCGCACTGCCCCACACCGGCAACACGCCCTGTGCAGCACCGTGCGTCGCTCAGGCTTGAAGAAGCGCACCGCCGATCAGGCGATGGTGAACTGTTTGGTCAGGCCCATCTGTTTGAGGGCCTGACGGGCCTGCGTGGAAACTCCGGTGAGCACCAGCGTGCCCCCGCGTTGTTTGCATCGCTTCGAAACGTCGATCAGCACATTGATCCAGGCGCACGAGAACGCCGCGACATTCGCAAGATCAAGCGTGACCTTCCCATTGAACCGATCGGCCAGCGTGCACAGAGGCTGCGTGAGCGCATAGGCCTGTCGTTCTCGCACGGCCGGACAATCAATGTGTACGACCTGCATGCCGCCGCAATCCTCGACGGTCATGAGATTCTGCGTGAGGGGCGGAACATCGATCGGCGCGGAGGGGCCGGAGTCCGTTGCCTGTGAGTTGTTGCTTGACATGGTGTGCTCCTTGAGAGTCAACGTCGTGGAGGGAGTCGATGAGGAGAGGTGGGAGAGGTGAGGGGGGTGGAAGGGGGGAGTGATGCCGGGGCGCAGCAGAACCACTGCCGCGGCGAGGCGCGTGTGTGTCGGGAGTGCACGAGACGTGCGTGTGAAGAACCTGGTGAAGCGGCTCAACAAGAGCGGGTGTGAGAAGACCCTTGTGCCGCGACGATGAACGGGCTACTGCTACGCGGCTCTGGACCAGCCGCGTTGCTCGCGGGTCAGCTCACGCATGCGAAGTGGCTTGTGCTGGAGGCGGCGCGTGTCCTGATAGACGCGTCGTGCGCGATCGCACATCCCCTCGAACCTGAGCTCTCCACCGAGCATGGAGCAGGCGTGGTCAAGATCCGAGAGCGCCTTCATCCACGCGGTGCTGTACTCCTCGACCGCGGAAAGATCGATGGCCAGCCGACCTCGCGACTTGCCCGCGATCTCCTGCAGACACGCCGAGAGCTGCACCACATCCTCATCGCGCATCGGCGCCAGGTCGATCCGGATCGTCGTGGCATCGCAGGCCTCGAAGAGCCGGAACCATCGGTCCGGTTCAAGGGCCTTGCGGGGCGGACTGGCATTGGGCGTCGGTGAGAGTCGGACAGTCATGGGATTGCTCCACGCGGAATCGCATCCCTTCCGCCGCCCGTACGCGGCACGCGGCGCGTGCCCGGGGCGGACCAGAAGAGACCGGTTCAGCCATCACAAATTCCAATTCACTTGTGCCGAACACCACCCCAGCTCGCGCAAATCACCCCGCGGCACCCCTCGCCACGCCGCGCAGGTGGTACGCGCTGACCACTCGGTCACACCCACCCTGATTGACACCCCTCAAGGCCCCTTGAGGCAGCGTCAGGGCCGCTCTGGCAATGAACACGATTCGGATACGAACGTGTTCCAAACGCGTGGAGACGGACATTGGGTCTGGCCGGGCAAGTCGGGGCGACCCATTGACGGAAGCGGGCGGTTTTTGGATCACTGGCGTGTGGCAGACTGAGCGGACACCCGCGGCGTGCCTGAACAATCCAGGGGAATGTGAACGTACACTCCTCTCCCGGCCCTGCAGCTCATGGGTTATAGGGCATTCGTCTCACGTTCGGTGCCGGCTGGCGGTCATCAGGCATTGGGAATGGCGGTTGGTGTGGGGGCGTGGGGGTGGTGGGGTGAGGGGGGGGAATCGGGGTTTGAAGGTTTTCGGTGTGTGGGTACGTCCCACGTAGTGCACGGCAAAAGGACCTACAAGTTGCAAACGCTCATCGAACTACGCGAACTGACCAAACGCTTCGGCAGCGAGGCCTCCGGCGGCATTCTCGCGGTCGATCACATTTCGTTCAAGGTCGAGCCCGGCGAGGTGCTGGGCTTCCTCGGGCCCAACGGAGCGGGCAAGAGCACGACCATGAAGATGGTCACTGGCTTCCTGCCTCCCACTTCCGGCACCGCGCTGGTCTGCGGCAAGGACGTGACCGTTGATCCGCTGGGAGTGAAGGAGAAAATCGGGTATCTGCCTGAAGGCGCGCCAGCCTACTCCGACATGACTCCTGAGGGCTTCCTGCACTTCTGCGCTCAGGTCCGCGGCCTTCGCGGCAGCGAGGCCAAAGCCGCCGTCGCCAAAGCCGTCGAACGCACGAACCTCCAGGGTGTGCTGCGTCAGCCGGTCGAAACGCTCTCCAAGGGCTTCAAGCGCCGCGTGGGTCTGGCCCAGGCCATCATGCACAACCCGCAGGTGCTGATCATGGACGAGCCTACTGACGGGCTGGATCCGAATCAGAAGCATGAAGTGCGCACGCTGATCCGTGAGATGGCGCAGTCGCATGCCGCGGGTTCGGCGGGCGGGGCAGGCCGCGCGGTGGTGCTCAGCACGCACATTCTCGAGGAGGTCGAGGCGGTCTGCACGCGTGTGGTGCTCATTGCACGCGGCCGCGTCGTTGCGGATTGCACGCCCGCTCAGTTCATGGCCAAGAGCAAGTACCACAACGCCGTCACGCTGGTGGTGGTGCCCCGCGATGGGGCTCACGTCACCGCGGTCCTCAGTCGCATCGACGGTGTGGCGGGGGTCGAAGATATCCGCACCGAGGAAACCTCCGAGGGCAAGCAGATCCGCTGCACGGTGCTGGCCCGCAGCGGCAAGACCATCGCGCACGAAGTGAGCCACATGGTCAAGGCCAAGGGCTGGCCGGTGGAAATGATGCGTGTCGAGGCAGGTCGTCTCGACGACGTCTTCCGCGATCTCACCTCTGCACGCTGACCGTCTCGGCACCCATCCACAGAAACACATCTACTGCATCGCTCACTGACTCTTTCATCCGGACGGCCCGTTGCGTCCCAATCGCTTACTCAGGAACACTGATCCATGCGAGGCTTGCTTCCGATCTTCAAACGCGAACTTTCAGGCTATTTCGCCACGCCCGTGGCGTATGTCTTCATCGTCATCTTCCTCGTGCTCACGGGCATCTTCACGTGGCAGCTTGGAAATTTCTTCGAGCGAGGCCAGGCCGACCTGCGCCCGTTCTTTGACTTCCACCCCTGGCTCTACCTCTTCCTCATCCCCGCCGTTTCGATGCGGCTGTGGGCCGAAGAACACAAGAGCGGCACGATTGAACTGCTGATGACGCTGCCCGTCAGCCGCTCCGCGGCGGTTGCCGGCAAGTATCTCGCCGCGTGGGCCTTCTGCGGCGTCGCACTCGCCCTCACCTTCCCCCTGTGGATCACGGTCAACTTCCTGGGCAAGCCCGACAACGGCGCCATCTTCACCGGCTACATCGGCAGCCTGCTGATGGCGGGCGGGTTCCTGGCCATCGGCGCGTGCGTCTCTGCAGCGACCAAGAGCCAGGTCATCGCCTTCATCATCTCAATCGTCATCTGCTTCCTCTTCCTTCTGGCCGGCTTCCCCCCGGTGACCGACTTCCTCAAGGGCATGCACCTGCCCAACTCGGTGGTGGAGACCATCACCTCCTTCAGCTTCCTCGCGAGGTTCGATGCCATCGCCAAGGGCGTCATTGATCTTCGTGACATCATCTTCTTCTCAACGCTCATCGCCATCTGCCTGGTGATGAACGCGCTCATTCTCGAGGCCAAGAAGGCTTGAGGCATTGACAGAAGCAACTCCGCTCCGCGCCGCCGCGGGCGAATCAAACGGACCACACCACCATGGGACGGACCAGCACAGTCATCGGATCGATCTTCCTGCTCATCGTCGCCTTCGTGGCGATCAACATGATCGCGGGCAACACGCTCCGTGGCGCTCGCATCGATGCCACGCAGGGCTCACTCTACACGCTCACCGCAGGCTCACGCGCCATTGCGAAAAGCCCCGATGAGCCGGTGAATCTCACCTTCTACTACTCGGCGAAGCTCGCTTCGGGCAACGCGCAGATTCAAAGTTACGCCCAGCGCGTGCAGGAACTGCTCGAGGAGTACACGCGTGTCAGCGGCGGCAAGATCCGCCTGACGGTGATCGACCCCGAGCCCTTCACTGACGCCGAGGATCAGGCCCAGCTCGCAGGCGTGGCGCCCATTCCGCTCGGTTCGGGCGGCGAGAACGCCTTCTTCGGACTCGTCGGCAAGAACGCTGCCGACGGCAAGGAACTGATTCCCTTCTTCGACCCGCGCGAGGAACGCCTGCTCGAATACAACATCAGCAAGCTCCTCTACTCGCTGGCCAACCCCAAGAAGAAGGTGGTCGGCCTGGTCACGGGCATCTCGATCGAGGGCGGATTCGCGATGGATCCGATGACCCGTCAGCCCAAGCAGAACAAGGCGTGGCGCGTCGCCGCGGATCTCAAGCAGACCTTCGACACCCGCAATCTGGGCAAGGATTTCAAGGAGATTCCCGCCGACATCGACATGCTGCTGGTGGTCCACCCCAAGAACCTCTCGGATCAGTCGCTCTACGCGATCGATCAGTATGTGCTTCGGGGCGGCAAGGCCGTTCTCTTTGTCGATCCCAACTGCGACAACGACCCGGAGGGCGGCAATCCGATGATGGGTCAGGGCGGATCGAAGGTGAGCGATCTCAACAAGGTGCTCAACGGGTGGGGCGTGGAGATTCCTGCGGGCAAGTTCGCCGCGGATATTGAGACGGCACTCACCGTCCCTTCAGGCCGCGGCCAGGAGACCGTCGAAGCCGTGCAGTACCTGGGCCTTCGCGCCGAGAACCTGAGCACGGAAGACCCTGTGACCGCCGGGTTCGCACGCATCAACATCGGAACGGCGGGCATCATCCGCGCGTACGCAGCCCCGAAGGCCACGGATGGGAAAGAACAGCCGGCCCAGGGCCCCGCGGCAACCATCACGCCCCTGATGCAGACCAGCGCCAAGGCCGCGATCATGGATACGGGTCTGCTCGCGATGCCTGACCCCGCGCTGGTGCGCAAGTCGTACACGCCGGGCACCGAGAAGCTCACACTCGCGGCACGTCTGACGGGCAAGGTCGGCAGCACGTTCGCAGCCGGACGGCCCGCGCTCGATGGCGAGAGCGCCGAGGATGCCGCCAAGTACAGCAAGAACCACCTCGCGGCGAGCACCGACTCGATCAACGTGATCCTTGTCGCCGATGTGGACATGCTCTCCAACATGTTCTGGGTGCGCGAGCAGGAGATCATGCCGGGCTTCCCGATGGTGCAGAAGTTCGCCGACAATGGCGATGCCTTCCTCAACGCCGTTGACAACATGTGCGGCAGCAAGGACCTCCTGAGTGTCCGTGCCCGTCAGGAATCGGCCCGAACCTTCACCGTGGTCGAGGACATGCAGAAGCGAGCCAACGAGAAGTTCCGCGCAGAGCAGGCGCTGCTCGAGAAGGAGCTCGAGGTCACGCAGCAGAAGATCAACGATCTGCAGGGCCGCAAGCAGGGCCAGGATGCCTTCGTGCTCACTCCCGAGCAGCAGAAGGAAATCGACAACTTCCAGAAGCAGTCGGTCGAGACGCGCAAGAAGCTCCGGGCCGTCAAGAGCAACCTGCGCAAGGACATTGAGACGCTGGGCACGCAGCTCAAGTTCATCAACATCGGGCTCCTGCCCGTCCTCGTCACGCTGGGCGCGCTGGGCCTTGGGTTCCTGCGCCTCAACCGCCGGCGCGTGAAGACCGCCGAGTAAGTTGCCCACCACCACACGAATTACACGAGATCGATCATGAACAGCAAGACGCTCACCATCATTGCAGGCACCACGCTCGCGCTCGTTGGCCTTGCGACCCTCGTCAACAACAAGGGCAGCGGCACCGCCACCACCGCAAATGCCTCCTCACGCGAACGCCTCTTCGCCGGCCTTTCCGACAAGCTGACCGATGTGGCCAAAGTGACGATCAAGAAAGGCTCACAGGAAGCCGTTCTGGTGAAGAACGGGTCCGCCTGGACTGTTGAGAACAAGTCCGGTTATCCCGCCAAGTTCGATGTGCTCCGCCCCATCGTCGCGGGCGTGGCCGAAGCCTCCATCATCGAGCCCAAGACCAGCAAGCCCGATCTGTACGGCAAGCTCGATGTCGAAGACCCCGCCCAGGAAGGCGCCAAGTCGGTCCTGGTGACGCTCGCGGATGCCAAGGGTGCCAACATGGCCAGCCTGATCGTGGGCAAGCAGGACTTCGGCGGCGCGGCGAATGATCCATTCAACCCGCCTCCGTCCGACGGCAAGACCAAGCGATTCGTCCGCCGCGTGGGTGAGCCCCAGAGCTATCTGGTCGAGGCCGAGTTGGTTCCGCAGCCCGATGCGCTCGAGTTTGTCGATCGGTCGATCGTCGAGATCAAGAACGAGCGGGTCAAGTCCGTTGTGATCACGCATCCGGGCGACAATGGAGCACCGGGCGAAGTGGTTCGGATCTCCCGCGCCAGCGATCAGGAGAAGAACTTCTCGCTCGAAGGCATGCCAGAGGGTTCAAAACTCAAGGACGAGTTCGCCGCATCGCGCATCGCCCAGTCGCTCTCCTACGTCACGCTCGATGATGTGAAGCCCGCAAGCGAGCTTGACTGGAATGATCCCAAGGCCGTCAAGGGCACGTTTGAGTGCTTTGATGGGACTTCAATCTCGTTCACGATGGTCGAGAAGGATGGGAAGCAGTGGGTGAAGTTCGCCGCGGGGTATGCTGAGGCTCCCGCGCCAGCTGCCACCCCGGCGCCTGCCCAGGCTCCCGCCGCGAACCCAGCAGATGGTCCCGCGGCGAACGGCGCGGCGGACATCAATGCCGCGGCTCCCGAAGCCAAGCCTGCTCCCCAACCAACCCCGGCTGCTGCAAAACCTGATGAAGTTTCCGAAGCTCAGAGGGTCATCAAGGAGTCCATCAAGAAGGATGCTTCGGACTTGGAGGCTCGGTTTTCCAAGTGGGCGTATGCCGTTGCTGAGTTCAAGTCGTCGCAGCTCAAGACCAAGGTTGCGGACCTGATCGCCGCGGCGACACCGGAGCCTTCACCCGCGCCACAGGTCGAAGCACCAAGCCCGCTCATCTTCCCGCCGGCCGATGCGCCCAAGTGATGATTCTGCAAGGAGATCAGAGTTGGTTGTGACCGTGGGAACGTGCCTGCGCACCGTGGCGTGTTCTCTCTTGGATCATGCCATGCAAACGTTTTCATGAGCGGTCGATCGACCTTCAGTTCCCAGTTACCGGACATGAGTCTTGGGTGTCAGGTGGCGATTGCCGCGTGGATTTGGGGTGAAGCGGCCTTGAGTGGCGGTGGGCGTGGGGAGTGGGGAAGGGTTTGATGGATGGGTGGTTGGAGCCCGGGATGTCTTTGGTTTGCTCGAAGGAGCGCATTGACACGATTGCCAGAAGCGGTTATTCTCCAATCTGAGGAGTCGCATCCTTGAAGATGTCGGGCCCTTCGTGAAGTGTTCCATTGGAGAACGCTTTTGCCCTTTCGAATGTGCGATGGGGTTGGTGGATGGGTGAATTGCCAAAAACAGTCTTGTGTGTCGGTTGCGATGCTGGTTCCAAGTGACCAGTGTGGCAACTGTGTATGTTCGGTGTGAAAGAGAGGATTCTCATGAAGAACTGTGCCCGTATGGGTGTGTGTGCGTCCCTCGTGCTCGCTGCTGCGGCCTTTGCGCAGCCGACGTTGACGGCGGATCTTGGACCATTGACCGCCGGGACGCCCGTGGTTGGTACCCTGACCGGCTTCACGGCTGGCCAGATCAAGTGGATTGGTTTCGAGATCACAGGCGTGAGTCGTGTCTCTGGCGACTTCCTCGACATCGATACCAACGGTGGAACGCTCAGCGGTACCGATTCGATGATCGGCCTCTACAACGCTGTCGGTGGTCGCGTCGCCATCGATGACGATGACGGCCCGAGCTCCTACTCGATGCTCTCGTTCGGTGCCACGGCACCGTCACGCCCGGGAACGCCGTTCACCGGCAATGCGACCACCAATGGTCTGACTCACGCCGGTGGCGATGGTGCGACCCTCGCAGCAGGCAAGTACTACCTGGCCGTGACCGGCTTTGGTGGCACCGTCTTCAGCACCACCGTCCCCTGGGGCGTCACCTCGACTCACACCCGCTCGGGCGATGTGGCGTATCGACTCAACTGGTTCCTCAACACGGTTCCCACCAACCCCTCGGGTGTGGGCTCCTGGTCGCCGGCAACTGCGAACAACTGCGGTGACAGTGCGGTCGTTGCCAGCGTGCTCGTCACGGCTGGTGGCAACCCCACCAGCACGGGTCTCACCGTCACGGCCAACCTGTCGTCCATCGGCGGCTCGGCCTCGCAGGCGATGTTCGATGACGGCACCAACGGCGATGTCACATCCGGCGACGGTCGTTACTCGTACGGGCTGCTGGTCAGCAGCGGCACCACAGTCGGCAACGCGACCTTTGGCTTCAGCATCGCTGATGCCCAGGGCCGCAGCGGCACCGGCACGAGCGGCAACCTGGCCGTTGCCCTCTGCCCGCCCCCGGCTCCCGTCAACGACAACTGCGCAGGCGCGATTCCGCTCGAACTTGGCACTCCGCTGCCTGGCTACTTCACCAACCGCAGCACCGCGGTGAACCCCGGCACATGCGGCCCCATCACGGCTGCTCGCAGCACCGCGTGGTACACCTTCACGGGCACGGGCAACACGATGACGGTTGGTACCGACAGCTTGAACACCAACTTTGACTCGATCATCGGTGTGTACTGCATCTCCAACGGTTGCGCTGCCGCGACCTGCATCGGTGGTGATGACGACTCTGGCACCGGCACGACCAGCCTCTTCACGTTCTGCAGCGATGCAGGCGCGCAGTACGCTGTCGTTGTGGCACCCTTCAGTGGCGCACTGGCCACCGGCGCGTTCGATGTGCTCGCGACCGACTCAGGCACCCCCTGCGCCACAGCCATCCCCTGCGCTCCCAAGGGCGCTTGCTGCCTTCCCAGCACCAGCACCTGCACGCAGCTGACGGCCGCCGCGTGCGAAGATCAGGGCGGTACCTTCCAGGGCGTCGGCTCACTCTGCTCGAGCGTTTCGTTCGGCGAGCCCAATGTCTCGGCTGATACCTTCCCGATCGCGATTCCTGACTTTGCCAACGCTGTCCCCGGTTCGGCTTCGACGACCGTGACCGTCAGCACCGCTGGCTTCAATGTCGAAGCCATCCAGGTGTGCGTGGGCCTCACCCACACCTTCGCTGGTGACGTCATCGCCACCCTGAGCAATGGCGTGCACAGCGCCAGGCTCATCAGCGCACAGGGCGGCTCCTCCGACCTGGGCGGCACCTACTGCTTCTCTTCCAACTCGGTCCTGCCCTTCTCGGTCGCTCCGGGTACCTACGGCTCGTTCGACAGCCTCTCGGTCTTCGCCGGCGACCCCGCTGACGGCACCTGGACGCTGACCGTGACGGACAACGCAGCGATCGACGTCGGCACGATCGACTCGTTCGCCGTCACCTTCGGCACCACCACCTCCAACTGCAGCTTCTGCCCGGCGTGTGCCGCAGACTTCAATCAGGACGGTGGCGTTGACGGCGCCGATGTCTCGGCGTTCTTCCCCGAATGGGAGAATGCGGGCAGCTGCGCCGACGTGAATCTGGACGGTGGCATCGACGGCGGCGACATCGACGCCTTCTTCACCGCGTGGGAAAACGGCGGCTGCTGAGCCCTGACTGACCACTGAGTCAGAATCTTCTGAACGCTTCAAAGGGCCCGGGACCAACGTCCCGGGCCCTTCTTCATTCTGTCCGCCAGACTTCACCCCGCGGCTCAAGAAAAAAGGCCCCCGCCATCGCGGCAGGGGCCTTTGATTCTTCAGTGGGCGTTGGCTCAGCGGCCGCGGGTTGGCATCTTGCCGAACATGCGACGAGGCGGAAGCTTCGTGGGCACGATGCCGCCGGGGAACTTGCTCGCATCCACCTGCTCGCCCGCGACGGGGACCTGCAGGTTGGTCGCAGCCGCGGCACGGGTGACCGCAGGCTTGGGCGGTGCCGCGGCGGGTGCTTCGGGTGCATTCACCAGACGCAGACCACCCGCGTTGCGCTCATCGGGGTTGCGCCAGCCAGCCGGTGGGTCGGAGGCGACAAAGTCCGGGTATTCCATCTTGGGAATCTCGGCATTGATCAGCAGTTCGATGCTGGTCAGCAGTTCGCCCTGCTCAGGAGTCACGAGCGCCCAGGCGATGCCGCGGCGACCCGCACGGGCCGTGCGGCCGATCCGGTGGACATACACCTCAGGATCCTCGGGCAGGTCGTAGTTGATGACGTGCGAGACATCATCCACGTCGATGCCGCGGCTTGCAAGATCGCTGGCCACGAGCACCGAGAGATTGCCGTCGCGAAGACGCTGCATGACCTTGTTGCGCTTGCCCTGGGGCATGTCGCCATGGATCGAGTAGGCTTCGATGTTGTGCTTGTTGAGCAGCGTGGTGAGTTCATCCACGACGCGCTTGAGGCGGCAGAAGACCAGCGTGAGCGCGGGTGTCTCATGCTTGAGCAGGTGCACCAGCAGACGACGCTTGTCCCACTGATTGACGCTCAGGTAGTGCTGCTCGACCAGGCTCACCGTCAGCGAACCGCTGGCGACGACGACCTTCTCGGGCTCCACCATGTACTTGCGGGCCAGACGCTCGATCTCGGGCGAGATCGTCGCCGAGACAAAGACCGTCTGGTGCGCGTGCTTGATGCGCTCGAGAATCTTGCGGATGTCATCGCGGAACCCGATGTCGAGCATGCGGTCCACTTCATCCAGGATCGCGAACCGCACGTTGTTCAGGTGCAGCAGGCCGCGTTCCATCATGTCCATCACGCGCCCGGGCGTGCCGACGACGATCTGGTTGCCCTCACCCTGCAACTTGGTGGCCTGCGTGCGAACGGCCTGTCCGCCGAAAAGACAGACGGGGCGGATCGGCGTGAAACGACCCAGTTCCTCGATCTCCGCGGTGATCTGGATGGCCAGTTCGCGCGTCGGAGCGAGGATGAGTGCCTGGAAGGGCTTGTCCTTATCGAGCCCGTGCAGCAGGGGAAGACTGAACGCGGCGGTCTTGCCGGTACCGGTCTTGGCCTGGCCCAGAATGTCCTTGCCCGCCATGATCGGGGGCATGAGCATCGACTGAGTCTTGGTTGGACGCTCGAACCCGCACTCCTTGCACCCCTTGAGGACGGAGTTGCGCAGGCCCAGAGTCTCGAAGGTTTCGACTTCATCGAAGATCTCGCCCTTGCCGTGCGGTGCGTGCACCAGCGTCGTGTCTTCAAGGCTGCCTTCGATGGGGGCCGGACTGGGTGTACTTGGGGTGGGTTCTTCCGTGGGCTGCTGATTCGCGGAAGCGTCGGTTGGTTCACTGCTCATGAGATGCGGTCTGCTTTCGTGTTGTTTCGTGCTGCGCTTTTGATTCCGGCGCAGCAACGCCTTCAATGGATGCAGACAGCCTTGAGCCTCGCAAGGAGTGGGGGCCGCGTCTTTCAACCCTCGCGGCCACGCGCCGAACTAGAGACTCAGTTCGCCGTCTGCTCGCCCGCCCCCTCCGCACTCAGCCTCGACGCCCGGCGATGAACGCCAGACCCGCCGGCCGCGAAGAAAACGAGCCGTAAGATGGTAGGTGGCGTGGATCGCTGGTGCATGAAGTGTGCACAAGCCACTGGTCAGCCACTTGCCGGGCGAGTATGTTTGCATCGTGTTCGGTCTCTTCGGAGGGTCGCGGCCGCAATGTGCGCTGCCTTCTGCCAGCAGAGCGCCCTGGCTGATACTCTGGAGCCCTCACGCATGGCCAAGAAGTCTCCGACAACCTCGCCATCACGCCGCGGCAGACCGCGCAAGGACCCCGGAGCATCCCGCGTCAAGAACGGGAAGCGCGAGGGTGCCGCGCCTCAGGTCGAGCAACCCGGGCCGATTCAACTCGATGCCCGAGGCGAAGCGGTTGCCACACAGACGTTGTCTGATCCGTCCGCGCAGGTGTTCGTGGGTGATTGCCGCGAGCTGCTGCCAAGGATTCGCGAGGTGAAGGAGTCAAAGGTCGATCTGATCTTCGCCGATCCGCCCTTCAACTGGAACCGCGGCTATGACTCCTGGAAGGATGACCTTCCCGTGGATGAGTACATGGATTTCACGCGCGAGTGGCTCGATGCGTGCATCAAGGGTCTGCGTCCGGGGGGCAGTCTGTGGGTGAACATCCCCGATGACTGGGCGGCCGAGATCGTCGTGCACCTCAAGCAGCGCCGGATGGAGATGCGCAACTGGTGCATCTGGCACTACCGGTTCGGGCAGAACACCACCGAGCGGTTCATCAACAGCAAGGTGCACGCGCTCTATTTCCAGAAGGCCGGCGGCATCTCGGTCTGGAATCCGCAGGCCGTGCTTGAACTCTCCGATCGTGCGTCGACCTACTTTGATCCGCGCACGCTTGAGAAGAAGGATGGAATGCCCGCCGGCAAGCGCGTGCCGCTGGATGTCTGGTACGGCAAGTACTTCGGGCGTGTGCAGGGCAACAACCTCGAACGGCGCAACTACCACGACAACCAGCTCCCCGAGGCGTACCTCAACCGCGTGATCCGATCCACGAGCAATCCGGGCGATCTGGTGCTGGATCCCTTCCTTGGCAGCGGCACCACCGGCGTGATGGCTCGGGCACTGGGGCGTCGGTTCATCGGAACCGAGTATTCGCCGGTCAATGCACGCAACGCGGTCGACCGGATGAAGCGCGGGCCGGTGCGTTCGTACGACGATGTGACCAGTTCAGCCATCTTCACCGCGCGCAACGC
>JBILUL010000011.1:0-57650 GCA_044371005.1 Phycisphaerales bacterium
GTGAGTTCGTGGATTCGCTGGGCCCGGAACAGGCGGTGAATCTGGCGTTGCCAGCCGACGCAAAGGTCTACCTCATGGGCGGCGCCACGCCTCTGTTCATCACGCGCAGCGTCACGTACAACACGACGTGGGATGCGTGGCCAAGTCTCGATCGGCTCGCGACGTTCACGTCAAGCGGCGACCTGAACTTTGCACTCGTCAACTTCGGAGAATTGGAACGACTGGCCCGATCTGGAATCATCGAACCGGGTTGGTCTGCGGAGAAGGTCTCGGAGTGGCTGCGAGTGAACAGTCAGCCGGTGAAGGTGTGGCCGGAGTTGGGTCAGGTTCTGGTGAAGATCGGCAAACCCAGGGAGATTCCCGCCGCGACTTTGCCGGAGTCGCCCGCTACGCTGCCCGCCCCCAAGCCCTGATCTGAATCAGCATGAACGCCGCCCCTTCTGATCCATCACCGACGAACCTGCCGTCCCGCTTGGCGGGCGCTGGTCGCATGGCGGTGCAGATCGGCGGGTTTGTGATCTGCATGGGGCTGCTCTGGTGGTGCATTGACGCGGCACTCCGCCCGGAGAACGAGGAGAAGCTCGCGAGAGTCTTTCGTGCCCCGCCGATGGAAGTCGCTTTGCTTCTGGGCCTTTCAGTACTGAGCCTTCTCCTCAACGGCGCGACATTCTGGCTCGTGCTGCACCCGGTGCGGGCATTGCGATTCTGGGATCTTCAGGCGGTCAATGCCACGGCGGCCTTCGTGAGTTACGCGCCGGCGAAGCTGAGCATTCTCTATCGCATCTTCGTGCACACTCGCAAGGACCATGTCCCGGTGTTGACCATCGGTGCATGGCTGGGGGCGGTGGCGGTCATTCTGCTGGGGACCTTGGTGCCGCTCATTGGTGCCGCGGTGTGGCGGCAGCAGGCCGATGCGATGTTCTATGTCGCGTGCGGGGGCGGGCTGCTTGGCATGTTTGCTCTGATCGTCGGAGGGGCGAGAGTCTTTGCCGGAAGTCAGGGCCTGGCTCGCATCCAACGGCTGAGCCGGGTGATTCCGCTGGCAATGGTCGAACGACTCATGCACTCCGCGGCGTTCGCGCGTCTGCATTCGGCATTCGACATGCTTGCGTCACCCAGGGTCGTCGGCGGCGGCTTGCTGATTCGCGTCGCGGACCTGCTGGTGCAAGCCGGACGATTCGTGGTGGCCGCTCACATTCTGGGTGTGGAGCTTCGCCTCGATACAGCGATTCTCGCAGCGTGCACCTTCTATGTCATCGGCGTCGCGAGCCCCTCGGGATCACTTGGTGCACGAGAGAGTGCCACCACCGGCCTGGCGGGGCTTCTAGCCATCCCCGGGCTTGACCACGCCGCGTTTCTGCCCATTGCGCTGACGGTCAGTGCCACCGAGATCGTGATCAACGCCACCACCGCCCTGGTCGGCGTGCTGTGGATCCAGCCGTGGAAACTGCTGACGTCATCGAGGCAGTCCGGTTCTCGCTGAATGCCACGTTGATTCCTGAGACCGGGAAGACTGATGCAGTCAGAGCGCGGGCGGTTTGCATGCCGTACGCATGGAACCCGCCGCGGAAGAGCCGCAAGGCCCATTGCGAAAATCCCGCGGCATCGGTCGGGGCATGGCACGCATGTTGCGGCAATTTGCACTGCGTGAACCAATGCCCCCTCCACGGCGCATTATCCGACCTTGGGGACCAGGAAAGTGCTGGCCCCGTACGAGTGCAAACCAAACCCGCACCCGGAGTTTCCAGAGCTTCACGCGCAAGTTCTGCCGACATCGCCTGTAACGGCTTTCGCGACGATGCGGCGAACCTGCTTGCGTTTCGTCCGTAGGTTTTGATGGAGTGACCGATGGCGCGTTGCCATCATGCCGAAACAGGAACTACCTCATGAACATCACCTTGGTCGACAGCAACATCCGCACTACACCCGCCATGCTCACGCACGTCACGTCGCGGCTGAACACCGCGCTTGACCGCTTCGCCGATCGCATCAATGAGATTCGCGTGCAGGTCATCGACACCAACGGCCCTCGGGGCGGTGTCGACAAGGTCTGCGCCATTCAGGTTCATGTCGCCCACCTCCCGCTGATCGTCGTCACGCACGCGGCATCAGACTACTACGAAGCCGTCTCCGCCGCGGTGCAGCGGCTCAAGTCCACGCTGGGTCGCCGCCTGACGCGTCGCCGCAAGGCCTGACCGCTCCTGCATGACATCAGCCCCGACATTCGGGGCCGTCCCCCCTCCCCCCCGAAAGCTCCGACGCCAGCCGTCGGAGCCAATCTGAAACCCATCCTGAACACAAAGGGCCGCCCGCCTCACGCTCGATACACTGAGTGGTGATGCCCGGCCTCTTTTTCTTTGACGACCGTCTTCCATCCCTTGCTCCTCTGGCAGACCTGCGGCCTGCCTGGGATATCCGTACTGGCGCACTGACCACGCGGCAGCGTGTCGAGGCACAGCTCGGAGCCACGGCCGAGGGGCTCTTCATTCGCGAAGAACTTCATGCACTGGCCAGTGAGAGCGACGCGAAAGTGATGCGTGCTGAATCGCCTCGGGTGCCCGAGTTCGGGCTCTACGTGAATGCCCGCCTGGTGAACCTGCCGCTTCAGGCGGCACTGCTCCAGCCCGGAGAATACCTGCGAGATTCAAAGACGCAGGCCATTGTGGCAGCACACCTCAACGCGGCTGCCGCGACTGAGCTGCTCACGACGGGCGATGCACCGGGCACGTCCGTCCCCACCACCGCTCCACTTGAACTGCTCACCCGGCCCTGGCACGTGCGGACGTGGCGAGACAGCTGTCTGGCCTGGGACCTTGCGTGGCTGGCACGCTCAATCCCCGCCGCGACGGCACCCTCGGGCAGCATTGTCTTTGGCCTGTCTCCGCTGGCCGTGTCGCCAAAGGCTCGCATCTACCCTGGGGCCGTGATCGACCTCGAACACGGACCGGTCGTGATCGATGAGGGGGCGGTCATTCGCCCGGGGGCGCAGCTCATCGGTCCCTGCTACGTCGGCCCCAACAGCACCGTTCTGGAGCGTGCCACCATTCGCGGGGGCACCTGCATCGGCCCCTGGTGCAAGGTCAATGGCGAAACGGGCGGCACGATTTATCAGGGCTATTCGAACAAGGGACACGATGGGTATGTCGGTGATTCGTACCTGGGCGAGTGGGTGAACCTTGGTGCGGGAACGACCACCAGCAACCTGCTCAACACCTACGGCGAGATCATCGCCAAGGCCTCGCCCGCGTTGGGGAACGAACGGACAGGCCTGCAGTTCCTGGGATCGATCATCGGGGATCACACCAAGACCGCGATCTGCACGCGACTCATGACTGGCACGACGATTCACACGGGTGCGATGATTGCCACAACCGCCGCGGCGAGCGGGTGCGTTCCGGCCTTTGCCTGGTGTACTGATGCGGGCACCCGCAGCTTCAGGCTCGACAAGTTCACGGAGATCATGACGCTGGCGATGGGGCGGCGCAAGGTGGTTCCCTCCCAGGCGTACAACCAGCGAGTCGCGGCATTGCACGCCGCGGCGGCCTCGCACGGATCTTGAAGCAGAAAGGCAGATCATGTCCATTCCTTCCGCGTATCAGCAGATGAAGCAGTCGAACCCGAAGATGCTGGAGGCATACGAAGCTCTGGGTGCTGCGTGTGCGGCGTCGGGACCGCTGGATGCACGAACCATCTCGCTGGTGAAGCTTGGAATGTCGCTGGCGGCGGGGCTTGAAGGCGCGGCACACTCGCATGCTCGCAAGGCGCTGGAGGCTGGCTGCACCGAAGCTGAGTTGCTGCACGTAGCGAATCTCTCGGCCCCCACCATTGGCTGGCCATCGATGATGCGGGCCCGTGAATGGGTGACGGATGTGACGCAGGCGGCCTCCAAGCGTGCCAAGGCATGAATGCGATCCCAGACAGGATTGATTCGCCTGGTGCCGCGATCGCCGCGGCGTGTGCCGTCGTTGGCGTGACCCGCACTGAACAGACTCCGCTGCTTGAAGCGATCGGTCGCATCGCCGCGTTGGATGTGGCAACCGATCGCCCGAGCCCGCCGTTTGATGCGAGCGCGATGGATGGATACGCCGTCCACCTTGGTTCACTCCGCGCCGGGATCCAGCAGGTTGTTGGCGAAGTGTGCATCGGGACGGATCCGGGAGTGTTTGATGCATCCGGGGGTGTCGTGCGCATTGTGACGGGTGGTGCGCTGCCTCGAGGCGCAGATGCGGTGATCAAACGCGAGGATGTGGAGGAAATCGATGCCGCAACAATCGGCATCGCGCAGTCCGTGATTGATCGGTGCCGCGTGGGTCTGGCGGTGCGGCCACGGGGTGAGAACGGCGCAGCAGGCACCATGCTGGGGCTGGCGGGGAGCGAGATCAACGCACCCGCGGCTGGCGCGCTTGCTTCGGCTGGAGCTTCGATGGTGACCACGCATGCTCCAGTCCGGATCGCGATTCTGACGACGGGTGATGAGCTTGTGGGAACGGACGAAGTTCCGGGCGCATACCAACTGCGGGACAGCAACGGACCTTCGCTGGCTGCGATGTTGTCGAGGCGGCGCTGGCTGGAGGCATCGACGCCGCGCCGAGTGCGGGATGAGCCTGAAGTTGCGTTGGCTCTCGCGGCTGAGCTGCTTGCGAACCACGACTGTCTGCTTCTGACGGGCGGCGTCTCGATGGGGCATCGCGACTTCGTGCCCGCACTGGTTGAGTCGCTTGGGGGCAGGAAGATCTGTCACCATCTGCCTCAGCGGCCGGGGAAGCCGCTGCTCCTCGCCGCGGCGGGTGGCAAGCTGATCGCTGGCTTACCGGGCAATCCACAATCCGTCATGGTGACGGCACGCCGCATCATCGTGCCGATTCTGGCGCACATGGCGGGCATGCAGCATGGGATTCCTGTCATGCGAGTGCCGTTGCAGGGCGATGATGCGTCGCTGGGCCTCTGGTGGTACCGGCCCGCGCGGCTTGGGGCAGATGGCGACGCGGTGCTGGTGGATGGGCGCGGCTCGGGCGATATCATCGCGGCAAGCCGCAGCGACGGTTTCGTCGAACTGGCACCGAATCAGAAGGCAGCGGGTTTGCTGACGCTTCCGTTCTATTCATGGAGTTGGTGAGCACGTGCATGGAGGGGCACCTGCCCTATATTCCTTCGTGAGCGATGAGCCTCGCGGCCCCAACTCGAGATCAGGCTATTCGGAGCACTTCAGAAGGCCCGGAGAAGTTTCACCTCGAAAGAGCTCATCGGTGGATGATCGCTTCAAGCTGCTGTATGACGAACTGCGGCAGCGTGCCGCGGCATTGCTGCGGCAGGAGAACCCGGGCCACACGCTGCAGCCCACAGCCCTCGTACACGAAGCGTTCATGAAGCTGGCACCGCAGGACAAGGCGCAGATCAACAACGATTCGCAAGCGCTGGCACTGGCCGCGATTGCAATGCGGCGAGTGCTGGTCGATCACGCCAGGACCAAGCATCGCGAAAAGCGGGGCGGGGCACAGCAGCCAAGGCCTCTGGATGCGAACATGTCGCTGGCGGGCGAGAGTCCGCAGTTTGATGCGCTGGAACTGCTGGGGCTCAATGCTGCGCTCGAGCAACTCGAAGCAGAGCACCCGCGCATCGCCAAGCTCATTGAGCTGCGGTTCTTTGGCGGGCTGACCAATCCGCAGGTGGCGCAGGTGCTGGGCGTCTCGATCGGCACGGTCGAGAACGACTGGAAGCAGGCCCGCGAACTGCTGTTGGCAAAACTCAGCGGGGCGTGAATCCCGGCGAGGTGCCATTCGGTGGATTCGATGGAAGGCGGCGTGGTTCCTGCCGTCGTACGCTCCTGCATCGTGCGAGAACCCGAACTGCTTGGCCACATCTTTGATCGATCTGCGGATCTTGCCGCGGCATTTTCGCATGTCCTGGTCGGACCCGGCGACGACTGCGCCCTGATCGCCACGGGCGCACGCACGCTGCTGAAGGTGGATTCGGTCATCGAGGGCGTTCACTTTGCCCGCGGCACTCCGGTCGATCGCATCGCGTACAAGGCCATTGCTCGCACCGTGTCGGATATCGCAGCGATGGCCGGAAGGCCCACCGCGGCACTCGCCGCGTGTGTGCTGCCCACCGGCATGCCGGCCTCAACTGCCAACGAGTTGTTCGATGCGACGTCCCGGCATGCCCGGCACTTTGGATGCCCGCTTGTGGGCGGCGACATCGCGTCGAACGATGGACCGCTGACTCTGACGATCACGGTCGTTGGCACGCCCCACGAAAAGGTCCTGCCACTGCGCAGCCATGCTCGCCCAGGAGATGGCGTGTATGTGACAGGTGCACTGGGTGGGTCGCTGGGGAAGGATGCGTTTGGGAGGCACCTTTCGTTCACGCCGCGGCTTGCGGAAGCCGAATTCCTCGCCAACACACTCGACTCCGGGCTGCACGCCATGATGGACCTCTCCGATGGACTTGGAATCGACGGTGGACGGATGGCCCTTGCGTCGGGCGTGTCGATGGTGATTGACGAGCGCCGAGTGGCGGTGCATGCAGACGCGGCGGGGATCGGCTCGGCCATCGGCGATGGTGAGGACTACGAACTGCTTTTCACGGTAGCCGCGGGTTGTGAGGTGCCAAGCGTCTGCCCCACTACTGGCACGACCATCACGCGCATTGGCGAGGTCTTTGAGGGTTCTGGCGTCTGGCTGCGAACCCGGTCGGGCGAAGTGCTGGATATTGCGCGCAAGGGGTTCGCACACCGGTAAGATCTGTCCATGGCGGGCACCACGATCGAGCAACTCAGTCGGGCACCTGAAGCAACGGAGGCGTTGGGGGTGGCCCTTGCGCACCTGTTGCGGCCACATGATGTGGTGCGGCTTGAAGGTGAGCTGGGCGCTGGCAAGACCGCGCTGGTCCGGGGCATTGCCCGCGGCCTGGGAGTTGGTCAGGGCCTGGTGTCGAGTCCGACCTTCGTGGTGATCAACCTCTATCCGATCGCGTCACACCAACCTGCCGCGGCGGACGATGCGCGGATCGACGGCCTCATTCACATCGATGCCTACCGCGTCTCGAGCACCGATGAACTCGAGAATGTCGGATGGGATCATCTCTTTGACCCCGGGACGGCCCGACCTCGCGGGAAGCGTGCAGCGGTGATTGAGTGGCCTGAGCGTGTGGAAGCGGTGCTGCCGCCGGTTGACGAGTGCGCCGTGATCCGCCTCTCGCACACGGGGGAAGAGACCCGCCGATTGGAACTGCAGTTGCCCAGTTCGTGGGAATCTCGCCCCGGGTATGCGGCCCTTCGGGACCGTCCGGCGGTGCTCTGCCCGGTTCGAAAGGTCTGGGTCGCCCCGACCAATCCGAGCTATCCGTTCTTTGATGAACGGGCCCGGAATGCCGATCTGTACCAGTGGCTGGTGGGTCCCAAGGACGAGGAATGATGGGTTTCCCGGGCGGCGTCATGGTGTCCAGACCGTGGGAAGCCGCCTACTGTTTGGCTAGATTCCAGTCCCCCCGATCGGCGGCCGGGCCCGGTGCACGGGTTGCACTGTGAACCTGGTCAGGGCTTGATCGCAGCAGCCATAAGCAGGCGTGGCCCGGTGCCGTCGGTGTCCTGGCCGTCGATCGCGGGGACTGGATTCAAAGGATAAAGGAAGGTCATGACGACAGAAGCACTCAAGGTCAATGTGCCCGCGTTTTTCATCGGCATGCTCTCGCTCGCGCTGGGCGTTGTCGGACTTGCTGTTTTGACGCTCACGCAGCAGCCCCTGATCGGCCTGCCGCTGGTCTTCCTTGGCATCGGCACGTTCATCACGGTGATGATGATGTGTGCGAAGACCACGGGCGGCCCCCAGGATTGACCGCGTGCCGCCGCGTGCCTGGGAGGTCCTGACCCCCGTGGTGCTGTGCGGCGGCCAGAGCCGTCGATTCGGATCCAACAAACTTCTTGCAGTGCTGCCCGGCTCGGATCAACTGATGATCGACCAGCCGGTGGCTGCTTTGCGTGCGCTCTTCGGGAGCAGGGTGCTTCTCTGTGGTCAATGCGCCCCAGAGGTGCTGAAGCATGGCGACGGTCACATTGACGACCCGTACGCGGGCATCGGGCCAGCAGGTGGCGTGCTGGCCTCGCTGGAGGCCTGCCCCGGTGGGGTCTTTGTGCTTTCGGGGGATCTGCCCTGGATTGATTCGGGCACCATCAGAGTGATCTGTGAGGCCTATGCATCTGCCGCGGCTGAGATCGGGGCAGGCGAGCTTGCTGCGGTTCTGGCCCGCAGCGAGGTGGTGGAACCGTGCATTGGCATCTACACGTCCGCCGCGGCTGAGTTTCTGCGAGCCGCGGCGAACGCTGAACGCCCCCCACCCCTCCATGCGCTGATCCCGTCACAGAGGCGGCTTCTGGTTGATGTGGTGCCTGAACGGGTCCGGAACGTGAATCGTCCGGAGGAGTTGGGTGAGGGGCCGCAAGCTGGGGCGAGCAAGTCCCAATAGTGCCAGCTTGGGCGTGACCAGCGACGGTTCGGAACGCCGGTCAGCGGAGTTGAGTGTGGATGCGGGCGGTTCGGAGGGTCATCGTGCCAGTTCTCCGGGGTTTGCTCCGAACTGGAGTTGGACGGAGGGGCGCGACCTGCGGCTTTGGGGCGCATGGGCGAAGGTGAGATGGGCGTTCGTACACTGGGACGTGATGGACAGCATGAAGAGCACTCGCGTTTTGATCTGGCTGCTCGCCGCGGCTGCTGGCACCTGTGTGCTGGCGGGCTGCTCGAGTTCACGTAACCCCTTCGGGAAAGCGGAGGAGGATTACGCCAAGCGGGTGGCGATGGAGCGGCTGCGCGACATCAAGGCGGCAAGCCTTGAGGGATACCGCAAGCCTGCGCCCGCCCCGGGCGAGGCGGCGCCGACACCGGTGCAGACGGCGCAGCATCGCTTCGAGGGCCTGGCGCAGAAGGAAATCACGCTGGAAGAGTGCCGCAAGACGGCGCTGGAGCGGAATCTGAATCTCAAGGTGGCGATGATTGATCCGGCGATTGCGAGGGAACGGGTCAGTGAGGAGGATGCGAGGTTCGAGGCATCGTTCACGACGCGGGCCGGGTGGCGGAATCTGGACAATGCCACGGCATCGAGTCTGGACTCAGCGCAGAGCGAGACGAGGTTCATCACGCCGGGCGTGACGATTCCGACTCGCACGGGTGGCAGCGTGACCGTCGACCTTCCGGTCGCCAAGGGAGAGACGGACAATCAGTTCTCGACGCTCAATCCGGCGTACACCTCGGATCTTGAGTTCACCCTCTCGCACGATCTGCTTCGCAATGCGGGGCGGCGCGTGAACACGGCTGCACTGCGCATTGCGGGATACAACGAGCAGGCGGTTGAGGCGCAGACCAAGCTGGAGGTCATCCGCCAGCTCGCGGCGGTAGATCGGGCCTACTGGCGACTGTTCCAGGCTCGCGCCGAGCTTGAGGTGCGTCAGCAGCAGTATGAGCTCGCGGTCGCGCAGCTGGCGAAGGCCAAGCGGCGCGTGGCGGGCGAAGTCGCGGCGGAGATTGAAGTGACGCGGGCCGAAGCGGGCATTTCCGATCGGCTTGAGGCGATCATCGTGACGCAGAACGTGGTTCGGCTCCAGCAGCGTGAACTCAAGCGCATCATGAACATGGAAGGGCTGGATGTCGAGAGCACGACGATGGTCGTGACGAGCACCAAGCCCGATCCGGTGGAGTATGTCTTCGATCCAGCGAAGGTGTGCGACTTTGCGCTGACCAACCGGATGGAGATGCTCGAACTGGAGCTGCGGCTCGCGGCGGATGCAGCGGCCATCGGCATTGAACGCAATCGAGCGCTGCCACTGTTCACGCTCGACTACACCTACCGCGTGAACGGCCTTGGCGGCAGCATGCAGGACAGCTTTCGAACACTCGAACGCAATCGCTATGAGGATTGGGAGCTTGGCCTGAACTTCCAGGTGCCGCTGGGCAATGAGGCGGCCAAGGCTCGCATCCGTGAGGCGATTCTGACACGCGTGCAGCGGCTCTCGACCAAGGAAGCCCGTCAGCAGGCGATTCGTCAGGAGGTGCTCAATGCACTCGACACGATCGACGGAACCTGGCAGCGCATTCTCGCGGCTCGCCAGAGCGTGATTCTCAACACGAGGGCGTTGCAGGCCGAGCAGCGTCAGTTCGATGTGGGCCGGAGCACCTCAACGGATGTGCTGGATGCGGCCACGAAGCTGGCTGATTCGCAGTCAGCGGAGATTCGGGCATTGACGGACCATCAGATCTCGCAGGTGGATCTGGCGTTTGCCACCGGCACGCTGCTGGGAGCGGACAAGGTGGCGTGGGCGCCGGTGGAGAAGCCCGCGATGGATGGAGAAGATCCCGAAGAGACGGTCGACAGCCAGTAAGTCCGGGGCAGGATCACTCCAACTCGCGGAGCTTGTTCAGATACTCCTGCACCACCATGACGTACGTCGCGTGGCTCCAGGTGAGCGGGCTGACGCTGATGGCGTCGCCCGAGTAGGGGTGATACTGCTCGGCCAGCACACCGGACTTCTCGCAGCGCCAGGCGCACCACTCCAGCAGGTCGAGCGCTTCCTTGAGTTCTTCGCGGGTCTTGGCGACCGCGATGACATACTGCGCACGCCAGAGTGAGCAGATGACCCACGGGTTACCGGGCACCTGCGTGACGTTGTCGCGCTCGATCTGGTGGTAGTAGTCGCGTTCGTAGCGTGCGTAGCCGCCCACACCGGTCTTGACGGCCAGACGGTCGCGGGCATTGGCCATTTCATCGCGGATCATCTCATCATCGATGTCGATTCCGGTGAAGGCGAAGATCGCGTAGTTGGCGGCATCGGCGGTCATGTCGAGCCGGTAACCGTCGTTGGTGGGCACCACGTTGCGGGCGAATCGCTTCTCGGTGGGGTTCCACATGTGCTTGCGCATCGCCGCGGTCATGTGTTCGGCACCTTCGCGGAAGGCCATGGCCTGCTCGTGGTCGCCAAAGTCGGTGGCGAATGCCGCGGCGGCCTTGAGCGCGCCGATGGTCGCGCAGACGGTGAACAGATGCACCGCGCGGCGTTCTTCCCACAGATCCCAGCTCTGCTGCGGCAGACCGTTGTGGTCGCGGTAGGCGAGCATCCACTGGGCTGGGCGCAGCACCATGGGCGTGTAGAGTGGCTTGATGAACTCCACATCGCGGAACCGTTCGAAGTGCTTGCGCAGCGACCAGAGCACCAGTGACGTCTCATCCTGCTGGATGGGGAGGACGCGCTGGCCCTCGATGATCCAGGGGTGCCAGCTGCTGGCCATGTCGCCGGTGGGTGTGTACTTGTGGAGGAAGTACCCCTCGGGCTGGATGACGCGCTGGCAGAATCGGAAGAAGGCGCGTGAGAGTTCGCTTTGATCGAGGAGCACCAGTCCATATGCGACCAGCGCGCCGTCGCGGGGCCAGCAATACGAGTAGTGATCGCCGCCGAACTGCGTGATGTCGCTGTCGTTGGCGGCGATGATCGCGCCGCCATTGTCCACCTGCGTGCGCAATACCAGCTGGCTGCGGGTGAAGAGGTCGGCGACCGCCGGGGGGAGCTGACTGAGCTGGGCCGGATCCTTGCGCACCCACAGATTCCAGTAGGCGTGCGTGCGCTCGATCATGCGATCGGGCCCTATTTCATGCAAGCGCGTGTTGATGGCCTTCACATCGCGATATGACTTGCCGCAGATCATCCACGTCGTCGCCTTGGCAGTGCCGTTGGCGGGCACCTGGATGTTCACGCCCACGGTGGTGTCGACCGATCCCTGGCTGATGGCGTTGCGCCCCAGGACGCCGTCCTCGGCATCGCGCCATGTGCCTTCCGCGCCGCGGACTCGTTTGGTGCCGATGGCCCAGTTGTCGAGCCCGATCTTGTTCTCATCGCCCGCACTGAACAGGAAGTATGAGTCGTCCTTGTAGACGATCACGCTGCTGGTGGAAGGGTCGTAGTTGGCCGTATCGCCGACGGGAGTGCCCCGGATCGAGAGGTCCCAGTGCATGAGCAGCCGCACATCGCGGTCGGCCCCGGTGAGATCCTTCACGATGCTGCGGCGGAGGTAGACGGGGTGGTGGAAATCGACCGCATCATGGCAGGTGATTTCAAGGCCCAGGTGCTTGTTGCGCAGCGTCACGCAGGTGACAAGCGTCTCGGGGATGTAGGCGAGCGTGCGCTCCCAGCCCAGCTCCTCGATCCACGCGAACATGCCGTCCACCCAGACGCCAAAGCGCTGGATGTGACCATCGGTGTGGTTGTAGCGTCCCACGTTCGGGTAGTAGATGTCCCGGACCCGGTAGGTCTTGTCAAACGTGATGAGCAGGTCGCCGTTGCCAACCGGGATATCTCTGGGCATCGATGGAACTTCCTCGCGACTGACACCTGACCGTGCCGCGGCGGAACACAGAGCCGCCGGCGACTGCACCGTAGGTCTGTCCATCGTCACTTGTCAGACAAACTCAGCAACATGGCACCCGATGCGCGGCATCAAAGTGCTGGCGCCGCCACCGGCTTGTTGGCCAGTTCCTCAGCGTCGCGATAGGCCTGTCCCTCATCCATGGCTTCGATCCGCTTGCGCAGATCGCCTACATAGGTGAGCCGGATGCCGAAATTCTCGCCGACCTTGACGGCAAGTCCTGCGCCTACAGCCTTGTTGTTGATCATGAGATCAAGCTCGCTGTCGGCCTTCTTCGTCAGTTCGATGATCGAACCGGCCATCCAGTTGCGGACATCACTCAGTGCCATGAGCCGTCCGCCGAGGCGGACCACCACGGGCAACTCAAGACGAAGCACCTGATCGAGCGCGGGAGATGGAAAATCAGGATCGATCACGAAAGTCCTTTCGAATGGGTGGACTCCCGGCTTGAACGCAATCGTGGTGCCAATGCAGAATCGATCGCCGCACGATGTTCGGCTCCCCGGTTTAAGGGGCCTTGTGCGAATCTCAAGTGCGTCAGAAGCTGAAGGCGTCTTCCATAATCGGGCGCCGCCGCGGCAACACGGTGGGTTCCGTGCCGACCGCCTGCCGGCAGGCCTGGGCCAGCGCCTGGATCAACTTCTCGTGATCGGGCACGGCTTCAAGCAGGTCCATCAGGTCATCCACGTGATGGTCGGCGGGGACCGAGGCGGGTGCCTTCAGGATGGCCGCGTCGCCAAGTGCTTCCTGCGCCGCAAGATACCACGGCAGGTCGATGACTTCGGGAATCGCCGGGGGTGCCACCTGCACTCGGACGACCACGGGCTCGCGGGGCCCGGTTCCCACTCCCACCATGGGCCAGCGGCCGGATTTGGTCTGCGGCTCGCGGGCCAGCACCATGACCGGCACCTGCTGCCGCGATGCCAGGTCGCGCACACTGCGAGCTTCGATGCCAACCAGTGGTGGCGTGATGAGGTACCTGCCCGGAGCAACCTTGGCACCCGGTCCAGGAAGGCTCGTCAGGGTCGTGCAGCCCGGAACGTCGCACGCGGCGTGACGGCGCTGGCGGCGGGCCTCCTGCAGCGGCAGACAGATCCGCGACATGCATTCAAAATCGTGAGCGCGGCGGGCCAGGGTCAGGGCCTTGAGGCAGAGCTGCTCTGCTTCGAAGTACTGCGTCCGAACCAGCGCCATGGAGGCCTTCTCCATGTGCTGGTCGATCGACTTGGGCCGTGATCCGTTGGTGCCGGCCATGATCAGGGTTCCTTCCATTCGCCCGGAGAAGAGCGGGCAACCTGATCTGCAAGCGCGCCGAGCACCATATTCCAGTCGCGGGCGAGCCCATCGAGCTCATAGCCGACAACATCGCTCAGGAGTGACCAGTCCTGATTCGAAAGGGCGGCCTTGATCTGGACCAGACTGGAGGAAAGGCCATTCATGCAGGCCTGCACAGGGGCTTTGGCGTCAATCCCGGGAAGGTCCATGGCCAGGAAGTCCTGATGCAGCAGCCTTCCCCCTCGGTCCACGACATCGCGGACTGCCGACCACGTTGCGAAGATGCTCTGGAGTTCTTCGAGGCCTTTTTGCGTCTCACCCGAGTTGATCAACTCGACCACACGGGGCTGGAGGGTGCCGACTTCCTGGACTGCCGCGGCGGCGTCACGCAATGACCGCTCAACCAGCGAAGCCGGAGTCGCGGCGAGAAATGAGATTTCCTGGTAGGAACTGGGCTCATCTGAAGGCTGCTCGAGTTCAGGGCCCTGCAGGGGCTTTCCGTCGGCGAGTACCGAGACGATCACGACGCCTCGGCGGTCGGCTTCCGTAATGCCCGCACGCAACGCTTCGGCCAGTGTCGGCCGGGGAATCGTCAGAAGATGGCCATCGAGATCCACACGCATGCATCGTTAATGTGCAACACGTTTGCCGGTTCTGCCAGTTGTACGGGCGTGAATCGACCAAATAACTCGAAAATGGCGGAACCGGCTGGAGCTTGCCTGCTTCAGGCCTGTGGATTCGACTGGGGGCCCTTCGCGTGGGCCCTCATGAGATAGATGTTGCGGGCGTAGATCCAGATGCCGCTGGTCTGCCCCACCACCCCCACCAGATCCTGCCGCCAGATGAAATAGCTGGCCGAGATGAGGCCACCGGCGAGGCTCATGTACCAGAAGATCGGCGGGACCACGCTCTTGCGGCTGCGTTCGCTGGCCAGCCACTGCACCCACATGCGCCCTGCAAAGACGATCTGCCCCAGGAACCCGAGCGCAGGCCACCAGAGCTTGTTGTACGCACTGACGTTGAGGAGCTTGAGGAGCCAGCTGCGCTGGGTCGGTGCGGCGACGGTGGCAAGAACGTTCTGGAACTCCTTCTCGTTCATGGGCTGGCTGCCCAGGTCCGCCGCGTTGAGGAAGCGATAGGTATAGACGGGCTCCGCGCCTCCGCCTGCACCTGGCATCTGTTCGACCAGCACCTTGCGCGAGGTAATGACGACCTCGAAGGTGTTGGCTCCAGCCGCCGGCTTGAGCGATGCGCCGCCGCTCTGCACGGCGAGCATGATCCAGATCGAGAGCCCGACCACCAGGCCCATCACCATCACGGGGAGAATCTTCATGCCCTGGCTCCGGGCCCGACTTCCATGTTGGAGACCGGGCGACGGCGGCTGCGCATCCAGCGGACGGCGAGCAGATCGAGGAGGCCAGGAAGGGCCCGCTGCACGATGCCGAAGCCATACTTGGTCTCACCGGCAACGCGGGGGCGGTGTTTGACGGGCATTTCCTCGACTTTGAAGCCAAGGTGGCGTGCTGAGACTGGGATGAAGCGGTGGATGCCGCGGAACTCGAGGGGGAGTGCGAGGGCGATTTCGCGCTTCATTACGCGGAGTGAACAGCCGGTATCGCGGATGGTGTCGCCCAGGAGCCAGAGCCGGAACTTGCGACCGACAATTGAACCCACGCGGCGGACCAGATTGTCCTTTCGGGCATGGGAGCGATCACCCTGCACCATGTCGGCGTTGCGGTCGCGCATGAGCTGCACCATGGCGGGGATTTCGGCTGGGTCGTTCTGGAGATCGGCATCGAGGACGGCGATGAGTCTGCCGCGGCAAGCGCGGAATCCGGCGTGGAAAGCCGCGGATTGGCCGTTGCCTTTGCCCTTGGGCGTGTTGGTCATGGCGATGCACCGCAGCCAGGGGCGGGCGGGCATGAGGGCCAGGAGTTTGGCGCGGGTGTTGTCGGTGGAGCCGTCATCGACGATGACGGCTTCGAAGGAAAGGCCACTCTTGGAGAGGGCGGCTTCGATCTCAGCGACGAGGGCATCGATGTTGTCCTGCTCGTTGTGAGCAGGGGCGACGATGGAGATGTCGAGGCTGGGAGCCGAGGGTTCTGCGGGCATGGGACATGAACGATAGGGACGGTCTTTGGGGGGAGGGTGGGGGTGGAACCGGAAGGGTTCGGGTGCGGGAGGGGTATGGAACTGGGTTCAGCACTGCGTCAGGCTGAAAGCGGCCGATCGGCGAAGCGGAGGGGGCGATCGCCTGGGTTTGTGTGCCAGGGGCCGGCGACTGCAGAATCGCTGCTGAAAGTGAGCTGCGCCAGGGCCGATGCCCGCAGCCGCGGCTCGCCCGGTGCGTGGTGTTGCGGGACGGGAGAGAGTCGCGTATACTCTTGGCTCAATCAAGCGGGCGTAACTCAGTGGTAGAGTGACAGCCTTCCAAGCTGTACGTCGAGGGTTCGAATCCCTTCGCCCGCTTTTTCGCGAATTTGTTGCACTGGTGCCTCACGAAAATCGCGGTCGAAAGCTCGGCCTTTTACCTGCCGATTGAATGGCCGTTCGCCGGCTCTGACCTGCCCCTTGTTCCGTTGACTCAAAGCGATCAACGATTCTGACTCAACTCGAACTGCTCGGCGCTGGCTTCACGCCGCATGGATGCTCCACCGTGCGTGGGGGATGCAGAGAGCCCGTCTGCGGCTGCCACAGTGCGCGACTTATATACACTCAGATACACTAATCGGGAAGATGTCACACCTTTTCCCTCCGCCGCACTTGATGCTGCCAAGCGGATGAAGATCGCACCAATCGGAGGCCCTTGATTTGGAGTTTTCAACAACTGCCAACATCATCCTTAAGAAACTCATCACGGCTGGAAGCCCGCTGACGACCACCGCACTCCAATCGCTACTCCCCAGCACAAGCGCTCCCGAGCTGATTCGTGCCATCAAGGAGCTTTCAGCCCATGGGTTGGTGGAGAAGACACCCCTTGGCATACGCTCGACGTCGCGATGCTCGGTTGTCCAAATGGCCGCGGAGGTTGGAGGCCAACATCCAGTTACGCCGCCTCGCCAAAATACAACCCAATCGCGATGGGATCAGTTTCGCCGTTTGTGCCGGTTCTACGCCGAGTGTGCTCGTTTGGAGGAACGCGGGGCGATCCAAGTGCGGGCCGACGAGGAGGGGGATCAATTCCTCAGCCTCTCGGGTACTATGAACTTGGATGGGTTCTCCACCGCCAGCGGCATGATATTGTCGACCAACGAAGAGCTCGATCGATTCGTGAGTTTTGCCAAGACTCGAAAGCGTCATCCCTCGCTGTTTCTGGGAGGCCCACTCTATGTCACCGTAGCCAAAGACCGGGACACGGGTGAGACTTATCGCCTTGTGCGACCGATCTTCGTCGCGCAGGTCGTCGCGCGGCAGCTCCCCATGGGGGTTCAGTTCAGCATCCCTGCCGATCGCGTTGCGAATCCTGGCGGCGTCGAGGTCAACCATCGATGGCTGGAGAGTCGTTTCCGCGATCCTGCTGAACGGAAAGAGTTTCTCACCAATGTTGGCCTGCTCTCGCATGAGGAATGGAACCAAGCGGAGGAAGGGCCACGGAGCCTTGGCACCGTCTCCTTGGCCGACGCGACCATGCGCCTTCGCGCGAGTTACCCCAAATGGTGGAAAGAGAGCGGGGACCTCACCGACCCGCCTCGAACCCCGCGGCTCGATCGCGTCACGGAGAGTGGCGTTTATTGTCGGGTTATCCTTGTCCAGCAACAGGAGCTCAAGTTCAGCGGAAGGTTGTACAAGGAGCTCATGACGCTCGCGGATCAGACTTCGGATGAAGACCTAGATCGGACCGCGCTTCGCTGGCTGTTTCCCCACTCTCCGCGCACCGAGGCCCCCAGCGCACCATCCAGCAGCGGACCAACGCCAGAGGCGTTACCGCCGCCGAGCCTGAAGGCGATCAATCCTGAGCAAACGGAAGCCATCCGTCGCTCGCTGAAGGAGAAGCTCCTGGTGGTAACGGGCCCGCCCGGCACCGGAAAGTCGGTGGTCGTGCAACACGCCATGATCGCGAACGCCCTCGTAGGGCAAAGCGTGCTCTTCGCAAGTCGCAATCACGAAGCAATCAGGGCAGTTGTGCCCGCATTGAACGCGACCGTTGAGCCCGAGCAACTGGTCTGCTGGCCTGGGCAGCGTTCCGATGGCGGTGCAAGAGGTGAGTGGTTTCGGGTGATGGCCGCCCTCTTGGCACGCCCGCGCCGACATGATGTTCTCGACACGTTCGAGGGAGCCAAGTTGAGATTGGCCGACGCCCAGCAGAGGCTCATGCAGGCCGAATCGGCGGTCAGCACGTGGATTGACACTAGGTCACGCCTAGCCGCGCTGGAGCAGGCACTTTCAGACGCAGATCAGCTTTTGGGCAGTGGTACGCTAGCCCGCGCTGGTGCCGCAAGTTCCCTGCCTACAGCAGCGCAGCTTCGCAGGCTTATCGAGGAGCTTTCGCCACCCAAACAGCCGAGTCTCCTTGGTGCAATTGTCCGCGCACTCGGCTGGTTCCGTGCACGACAGACGATACGTCGCGCCGAACAGGTTCACCAAGAATTCGCAGACGCAGTCGGCGTCGAAACGATTCCAGCGACTTCGACATTGGCCGATGACCGCACTAGGCTGATCAACGCCCTCGTCCATTGGGTCCGGGTTGCAGATGTTTCGGTGCAACTGAGGCAGCGAGAGGAACTCGTCAAGAGCCTCAAGGCCGCACCCGCCCCCAAGGCAACGCTCTCCCGACTTCAGCAGAGCCGGGCACGCCTTGAAGCGTGCACGCGAGAGACCCTCCTCGCACTCTCACAGGCAGCAGCGGCATCGATTTCGCCGGAGCAAAGGAAGCAGTTCGCGGAGTTGTCAGCGGCCCTCCAAAATGCGGTCGGAGCCCCAACCCCGCGTCAGCTCCGAATGGTCGAGAAATCGCTGCGTGCGGTCTTCCCGGTGCTCCTCCAGAAGTTTCCGCTCTGGACGGTCACCAACCTCTCCGCGCATTCCTCGCTCCCGCTGGCACCTGCCAGCTTCGACCTCTTGATCATCGACGAGGCATCCCAGTGCGACATCGGGTCGGTCGTCCCTCTGTTGTTCCGTGCAAAGCGAGCTCTGATAGTTGGGGATCCGATGCAATTACGCCACGTGGCGCAGATTGCGGCCGACGTCGAGTACCGCCTCCGTGACGGAATGGGCCTAGCTGGCAGCGCCGAGTTAGAGAGGTATTCGCATCGCGTCAACTCCATGTACCATCTCGCCTCAAGCAGCCTGGATAACAGGAACCCCGTCGAACTCTTGGGGCATTTCCGGTGTCACCCGGATATCGCGGCGTTCATGAACAGCGCCTTCTACAACCGCACGCTGGATGTCCTGACCAATGAACACGCACTCGTTGGCCCGTCCGTGTCCGGCTGGCGGCGTACGGGTTGCGAGTGGGTCGATGTCACCGGAAACGTCCTCGGGGCTACCAGCGGCTGCCATTGCCCAGCGGAAGCCGATGTCATTCTGGACCACCTGCGGGCCCTCGAAGCGTCACACTACAAGGGCACAGTCGGCGTCGTAACGCCGTTTCGCGTGCAAGCTAATCGTATTTGCGACAAGGTGACCGCGTCGCTCAGAAGCGACACTTTGGACCGCTGGCGCTTCGTCGCGAACACCGCCGACGCTTTCCAGGGGGGCGAGCGAGACCTCATCCTGTTCAGCCTCTCGGCGTCTGAAGAGATGCCTCCAGGCTCGCGAATGGCTCTTGCCGGATCCCCGAATCGCTTCAACGTGGCAACGAGCCGTGCGCGGGCGCTTCTCCGCGTGTTTGGAAACAGGCAGTGGGCCACGCGCTGCGGAATTCCCCACATCCAGGCCCTGGTGCAAGCTTGCGAGGTTCAGGAGCGAGCAGCCGATGCGCCGATCCGCACCGATCTAATCGGGCCCGTCTGGGAGCCGCGATTCGCCGCGGCACTGCGGGATGCCGGCCTGCCAGTGCGACAGCAATACCAAGCTTGCGGCAGGTTTCTTGATATTGCGCTCTTGCGCGACAACACAAAAATTGACATCGAGGTTGATGGCGAGTGCCACCGCGATGTTCACGGTAGGCGACGACTTGACGACGTTTACCGGGATCAACTCCTGGAGGCTGCTGGATGGACGATTGAGCGCTTCTGGGTTTACCAGCTTCGCGAGGACTTCGACACCTGTGTGAAGCGAGTACAGTCCATCTGGAATGGCTAACGCGGAGAACAATCCCATGTCAAAGACGCCTCTTTCAGAGCAAACCAAAGCAGCACCCCCTAAGTCGGGATATTGGTGGTGGCTCTGGCCAGCTCTTGCGACGGTTCTGGCCGTAGTGTCGATCCTAAGTCTCTTCCCGGGGCTGGGAGCGCTACGCACATTCGAGTCCCAGAACGCTGCATGGATCAACGACCAAGCTCGCCGCAATACATTCCGGGAAGACGCGGAGAAGGAACAGCGTGCTTTCGAACAGGCCGTGGCCGACCACCAGACGAAGCTTGCAGATTTGCAGTCCAAGTCCAGCGTGGCAGAGGAACAACTCAAGACTCAGCAGCCGCTCCTCTCGCAACTTGAGCAGGCCCGGAGGGACCTCACCAATGCCAAACAGGAGCGACTCGCCGCGGAGAGTGCGCGAGAGGCCGCAATCAGGGAGAGTGAATCGCTCGCAACCGCAGTCAAGACGCTCCAGAGCCAGCAACAGAGCTTGTCCACCGTCGTTTCGGAGCTCAAGACGCTTCAGGCCGAACGAGATCAGATTTCAAAGGACCTCACCTCGCTCACCCAGAACCTGAGCCAGGCACGCACCAACCTGAGCGGCACAACAGACCAGTTTGTTCAGGCCAAATCGGAGCTCGCAGTACTCCAGACAAGCCGTGCCAACGAGGAGGCGAAGCTCCAGGCGATTCGGGATAACGCCCAGCAGGCAGCCGTCCTCGACTCCCAGATTCAACAGAAGCAACAGCAGGTCGACCGCCTCAAGAGCGATACTACTTCACTGCAGCAGCGGCTTCAGGGGCTCCAGATGGACTTGGATGACGAGTTGAAGCGGGCGGCCAGTGCTCGTGACACCCGCAAGAAGGAGATCGACGCCGAGGTCAAGAAGCTCACAGACGCGCGTGACACCCTCACCGTGGAACGCTCCACGCTGGCGGACCAGGTTGCCGCCGGAAAATCGCAGTTGGCGGACCTCCTGGCAAAGGTCGATCGCGCAAAGACTGATGCTGCGACTCAAGCCAAGGCCTCATCGGAGGTCGAACGGCTCTCGGGGCAGGAGCGGGACCTCCGTGCTCGAGTAACCTCGCTTGATGAACAGATCAAGGCTTCCACCGGCACACTCGGTTCGCTCCGCGATGAAGAGGCCAAGCTTCGGCAACAAATCCAAACCCTGCTAAGCGATCAACAGTCCACTGTGACCCGTCTCCAAGGACTAGCCCCGCTCCTTGGCGCCACGTTTGACGCACTCTCGCAGCAAATCAAGAAGTTCAACCAACAGAGTCCCCCGCCGGCGGATGCCGGCAAGCAGCCGGAGGGTAAGCCATGAACGACCCGCTCTTCTGGTACCTTGTGAGCACGATTGGGGCTTCGGTCGGACTAGGGCTGGTCTTGGTGCTGACCTTTCTGACCGCCAAGGAACGGTCTCAGCTGCCCGAGGCATGCCGTTTTGCGAGACTCGGCGACATGATCAAGGACTCAGAGCAACGGCTGAGTGACGCGATCGCCGCCAAGGATGCCATGGCGTCGGAGGTCGCGAGAGGTCGGCTTGTCGTCGAGGAGGCGAAAGTCCGTCAACGGTGGCTTGAGGATAATCGGACTCTCCTACTTACGATCGAATCGGAGCGGAAGCAGCAGTTGGAACTCCAAAGGGAGATCGCTCAGCTTCTCGAAACAAAGGACCGAGAGCAAGATGCATGTGACGCTTTGAAGTTGGAGGCCTCGACGGCCAAGCTCGACCGCGACCATTTGCATGCGCAACTGGAGTCGGCCAAGGCCGACCTTGGTCGGGTCACCGAGTCGCTCCAAGGGGCCGCTAAGCAGAACCAAGAGCAACTCGCCCGTCGTGATGAGGCGGCCAAGTCCGCTGCGGACGCCGAGACTCGTGCAGCCGCTGCGCGGGCATCGCATGAATCTATCCAAATGGAGTTAAAACGAGCGACAGATCAACTGGCGCAACTGACAAAGGAGGTCACGGAACTCAGTAGATCGAAAGCGCAGCTCGACACGCAATGTGCCGGGCTGTTGGCCCGCAAGACGGAGATCGAATCGCAGATAGCGGATGCCAAGAAGGAGTTCGAGCGTTTCCGAGAAGGCGAGGAGAAGCGACGTAAGGACTTCGAACGGCAAACCAAGGAGTTCATCGAGCAGCAGCAAAGACACTTGGATCAGATGCGCTCGCAGATCGACAAGGACATTGAAGCCGCCAAACAGAAAGGAATCGACCACGGGGTTTCCTCAGGGAGCACGAAGCTGCAAGATCGAATCGCCGAGATCTGGTCGCCCGCCATTCCCGCGATGGCACTTACTGAAGTCATGCCAGATCGCACTGAGGATGAGGCTCTTGAAGGAGTTCGCAACGATCTCGACAAATTGGGGTTGCAGTTCCATCCACGGGTGGTTAACGCGTTTCACACATCATTGAAGATCGCAAATGACTCGCCGATGGTCGTGCTTGCGGGCATCAGCGGTACCGGCAAGAGTCTCCTCCCAAAGAGGTACGCGGAGTCAATGGGCGTCCACCTGATGACGGTTCCGGTCCAGCCGCGTTGGGACAGTCCCCAGGATCTACTCGGGTTTTTCAATCACCTGCAGGGCAAATACGTGCCTACTGAACTGCTTCGCGCTCTGGTGCAGATGGAGCAGCACGGACGTGCGCCCGGCCGGAATTGGCCCGAACCAAGCAAAGGGTTCGATTCGAAATCCAATCAGATGTTGTTGGTCCTTCTCGACGAAATGAACCTCGCTAGGATTGAGTACTACTTTAGCGACTTCTTGAGCATCCTTGAGAACCGCCGAGATATCGCTTCAACCAAGGATCCAGCGCAAAGGCGAAAGGGAGAGTTTGTACTGGATGTCGGACCCGGAGGCAAGGACGGTGAGGAGTTCAGGCTCTTCGTCGACCGCAACGTGCTCTTTGTTGGCACCATGAACGAAGACGAGTCGACCCAATCACTGTCGGATAAGGTGGTGGACCGAGCCAACGTCCTTCGGTTCGCTCCCCCTAAGAACTTTACCGCAACGACAGCGGTAGCAGCCCAACTGTCACCACGCAAGAAACACCTGAGCTTTGACACGTGGGCTAACTGGTGCAAGAGCAGTGATGCCAGTTTGTTCCAGCCGGACCAAACAAAGCGGATTGAGGAGTCGATCGGCAAGCTCTCGGAAGCGCTCAAGCAGGTGGGCCGTCCGTTCGGGCATCGCGTGAATCGATCGATCCACGCCTATGTTCGTCAGTATCCTTTGCGAACTGACGAAGGGATCGCATTCGCGCTCGCCGACCAGATCGAACAGCGGATCCTACCGAAACTCCGGGGGATTGACCTCTCGTTGGAGACCGCGAAACGGGCGGTAAATACCGTTGGCGCGGTCGTGCAGACGCTGGGCGATCTGCCTCTGGTTCAGGCTGTTCGCGATGGTCAGGCCGGTCAGCAGTTCCTGTGGATGGGTGTTGACCGAGGAGGGGCGATCTAGCCTGGCTGATGCCTAGTCCCTCGCCTGATTACTGCGACTTGGCGTGGAGCGACGAGCCGCGGGCGACGAGCCCGACGGACTCCCGTTGCTGGCTGATGGGAGCTCGTTCTCTTCGATCGGTCTTCGCACTCCCGTCCGGCGCAAAACTCCCATCCGCAAGCTCCGCTAGTCCCGAAGTCCGTCGATTCGAGCTCCCAGCAGGGGTAGCGGGACGACCCGGCGACCGCGAGTCGATCCAGCTGGTGCTTCGTCCGGACCTCGGCGTGGACGCCGAGGTCGTGTGTTCCCGGCCGACGGATGTCGGCCGGTTTAGAGGGGAGCTTCCCGAAGACCTAACGACCCTGACGCCGGAGGAACGCGAGGCGATCGATGCCCAGAACGCAATTGGGCAACATATTGAGCTCGTGAACACCGCCTGTGACGAGGCTCCTGCCGACCCGCTCCGCCGCCTGCGCAGAGACGGTGTGATCGCGATCGACTTCGTCGATCTCATTTGCACTTGGAAGAAGACAATGGAAGGCGCTGACGCGCGGTACGCGCTCATAGTGCGCATCGCAGCCGAGGTGGCGTCGCTCCTGGAGGACGTCTGCCGTCGGCCCCGGCGAGTCTTGCGGCGTGAGCGGGCCATGGAGGACCTGGCGAGAATCTCGCAAGTAGACGCTGCCTGCATTCGGTGGATCAGCCGGCAGCCAGGCCGATCCGTTGCCGAGAAAGCCGGCCCGAAACAGCAGTTGCTCAGCGTTGTCCGAGTCGAGCATGCCGACACTCTCGAAAACAGAGTGCTGCGCGACTTTGCGGTGCGGGCCATCCGCGAGTCCGACGCTTATTGTGTAGAGAATCGCGCATTCCGCGACGGCCCTCGGGTTCAACAAGTCAGTCGGTTCCGCCGGCTGCTCCACCGCCTGCTCCGCGAGACCGATCTTGCAACAGTGTCGCCCCTGTCGGGCTATCCGGAGCCGAACTACGTGCTCATGTTCGACGAGCGGTACAAAGTGGTCTGGCACTGGTACCAGAAGCTACGCCGCCTCCAGCAGGAGCAGGAAGACCTGTGGCGCTGGCGTCACCGTGTGTGGGCCGAGATCGTGCTATGCAACATCTTGGTGACGTTGCATGAGTTGTCTGCCGAGTTGATTGGTGATCGCCCGCTCTTCCGGGCCCCGCTCTACTTGCGCCAAGAGCCGCAGGACGGCGAGGCATCTGGGCGATTCCTCGATGCTCGATCGCTCTTTCCGCTTTTCATTGGCCCCGAAAACACGAGTCAGGTCACTGAGGTCACGGTGCCTGACGAAGCTGCCTCCGCTCAAGAGCGGGACAGCCGCCTCGGTCGGCTTCGTAAGCTGAATCCGGACATCATCCTTCGCACCGGACCGCTCTCCGTCCCGGTGACCGAACGGTCGCTCGTGGGAATTTGGACCGAGTTTACCCCAAGCGGAAGTGAACACGATGCCGCCATCGAGGCCAAGAACCTCGAAGAAACGATCAAGTCTGCTCGAATCTCCGGCACCTCTGGCGTCCTCATTCGCCCCTCCAAGCGGAGTTCTGCCGGGACTTCCCTGTTAGAGGGTTTCGACTTTGCCAGCCAACGAAATCGCCCAACCTTGGGCTGCCGCTTGCCTATGGATCAGAAGCAGGCCGTGAACTACCTCAAACAAGCCTTACCCGTTTTTCTGGGGGCCTCGTGAGTACAAACGCTCCCTATCTCGGCATCCACCTCGATGCAACCAGGGCATGGGCGGCGACCACCGTGTCCGTCAACGAACCGCCAGCGCATGTTGGACTTGGGCTCGTCCCGCCCGCCGTGTTCCCCCTCGATGATCGCAGCCTCAACGATGAGATCGAGGGTGTGGAGGACTCACCGAACATTCGTAGCACCGAAAGCGTTTGGCGCGACACGAGATGTACCGTCGCTGAGCTTGGAGCCCAACGCGTTCGGCTGCTCGATGCCTGGCGGGATCTGGCGAAAAGCGTGAACGCGACGGCAGCCCGCCCACTCAGCGACCGTCGGGCGGCGGCTGAGGCGATTGCCCTTGTCACAGGCGGCGTTGCCGACAAGACCGGGTTCTACGAGGGCGGTCTCAAGGCAGCGCTCGCGATTCCAAACCATCTCGACGAGGCTGGCCAGGACGCGCTTCTGACCGCACTGTCTCCCCTCGGGTCGACGGTCGATCGGCTCCGTCTGATCTGGCGACCGATCGCATCGGCAGTCTCGTGGTGCCATCGCCACGGCGAGTCGATTCTCACCCCCCAGTCGGTCTCGGGGCAATCGATTGGTGGGCTTCTTTGCATTCACCTGGGGATCGACACCGAGATGATCTGCGTTCAACTCGTCCCGACCGAGTTCCAGAATCAGAAGTTTTTGCTGCCAGCTCGCGACCGCCCAAGCCAGCACGACTCTGTACATGAACTTCAATTGGGCGAGCACCTTCTCGAAGACCTGATCGTGGAGGCCCTTCCTAGATCCTTGGCCCGCAACAAGGAAGCTCAGTGGAGACTCGCTTGGACAACTCCTTGGCTGAACTCGCTTCTGGGCCAAGCCGATGGAGTGCCTTGCTCCGTGCACAATGACCTCCTCTCACGGCTCGCGACAGGCGAATCCGCCAGGACAGACCGACGCGCAGTGTGCGGAGAGCTCGAACTCAGTCGATTCACTCAAACTTGGGAGCGGGCATTTCGATCCCGCATGGGCCAACCCAAGAGACCATGGCGAGGCGCTGTAGTGTCAGGGCCGTTCGCCGGCATGCCGTTCGGCAAGACGACGCTCGGCGAACACATCGCACGGACGCTCCTCGGCGGTACGTCCCAACCCGTAATGGTTGCGGACCCCAGCCGCAACTTTGACCCGACCTCGCACGGCGCCGCAGTGTTCGCGGCCCGGACTGACGTTGGTTGGCCAACCTACCTCGACACACTTCCCAAGCTGGAGCTCCTGGTTGTTCGAAAGGGAGAGCCTGAGTGGCTGGATGTACTCCGCGATCCGAAGTTAAGTGAAGACGCGCCACGCTACGTCGACGGGAACAGCGAATGGATACGGGACCCGGACCTGGAAGGGGTCTCGCTCCCAATCAACGAGCCTCGCCCTAGGTTCGACCTGATACAGGAGGGACACCCGACGGCACGCAGGGCGGTCGCTCTGCTCCCCCAGGCACCAACCAAGAAGCAACCGGTATTCTTGAACGTCCGCATGCGTCCCGCATCGGGATTCGCTCGGATCAGGGTGCTCCCGGCCGATGCTGATTTCGTGTTCCAGCGACCCGTGCTGCTTGACTTCCAGTCCATGCAGGACACGGGCAAGACCCGGGAAGCAGTCCTGAAAGAGGTTGAGCGTGGCTGGCCTGCAATCCGCGTTCGAAAGGCAAGTCCCGACGCATGGCGCAACTTCGTGGACCTCACCCGCTCGTCAGCCGCGGTGAGCACAAGGCTCAAGGAGTTTCGCGTAGCGCTGGTTCGGAAGGACAACGCCTATGACAAAGGAGCGACAGCGATTTCATCCGAGGGAGCCCCCCCGCCCACAGCCAGCGGGGACGCGAAGTTGCTGACCGCTTTCCTGAATCAAGTCGTTCCATTGATTAGTCGGCCCAGTGTCGCTTCGGATGCGGAGGCCGTTTTGGGCTATGCGAGCGCCTACGGCCCCGCCGTAGATGCCCTGCTTGACGAGCGAATTCGTGGTTCAGCTCTTTTGTCGCATGAATCCCTCATCCTGATCGGTAACAGCGCGCGGAACCCCGGCGTGATCGCCAAGGCGGTCGCGAAGATCTGTCATGAACTCGTAGCAGACCACCCACCCTCTCATCGGGTGACGGCAATCGCACAGTTGTGCAGAGTCCGCGAAGCCGCGTTGGAGGAGACCAATACTGATGTGTGCACTGCCGTGATGGTGAGGCTTGATCAACTGATTTCAGAGAAGTACAACGAAGCTTGCCGTTATTGGCAAGACCATCGCCGACCCAAATCACTTGCGATCATTTTCCGCGAATCCTGTCGGGCCGTGCTGTTCCTACTTCGCCGCCGCAAATACGACTCGAATTTTCTGCCGCCGGAGGAAAGCACCGCCTTGTCCCTGAAGGAGACGTTTCACAAGACCACGGAGGCGGTGAAAGCGAAGAAGATGTCCTTCATGGACGGGGCCGTAAGACAATTCGACACCTTGACCGAGATATCCCGCTACATCGATTGGAAGGGCAGTGGGGTCGTCGACTTCGGCGATGACGACTGAAGAAAGTGGTGTTCTGGTTGTGTCCGAGGTCGACGTGGGATTGACCTGACCTGCGTTCCAACCGCCCGATGCGATGAACGTCGAACTCTGCGGCGAATTCCCATTTTGAAGTGTTTTCCAAGTCATTCTCGGCATCGCATCGGATATCCGCAAGCCCTTGGAAAGCGTCCCAGGCCACCGATGGCCGAACGCACTGCAAATCTGCGCTGGGCGTAGCTACCTGGTGCCTGACGAAGAAGGTGGCGCCAACCCGAGTACCCGCGCTCACTAGAAACCGCGTCAGCGGTCCAACAACGATTGGGATGCCGCTCACCTCTCGCTTGGCGGAGTGGATCCAGGCGTAGTAATCGCCGTCCAAGAGGATGGCTGACAGGCTGGAAACCTCGTCGTCGACCGGGATGGGTGTCAGTGGGCCGCCCGCGATTTCGCCGAGAGCATCGGGAACTCGAGAGAACAACTCCAGCATGAAGGGGAAGTCTGGCTCCTTGGGCTTCTTGAAGCGGTAGAACTTCTTCTCGCCGGTGCAGGTCTCCTGGAATTCATACCCGCCTTGCGTTACAAAGGCCCAGAAGGCCTTGGCGAAAGCCGCGTCGAGTGCTTCCACGCAGAGCACGATGTCGAGGTCCTTGGTAGCGCGAAACGCAAGTCCAGCATCTGAGAACGCGAGGTCGCACGCCGCGCCGCCGATGAGTACGTAGCGATCAGCGAACTCCTTGAAGTGCTCGCGGAACCGTTCGAGTCCCTTTACCAAGGCAGGCTCTCCATCATGTGGTCCAGGGCCTGTTCGACCCGTTCATCGGTGGGCTGACGCAGCGAGAGGTAGAGCGAGAGCGGGTCCACAACCCCCGGCTGGCGATACGAACTTGGCTTGTAGCTCCACATCTCGATTTCAACGGCACTCGGCTCCCGCATCGGAATGACGGTGACGGCTCCCTGCTGCCGCAGAGACGTCCAGTGTTCGCGGCTCATGGCGACAACCGGGTTCTTCGAATCATCCAGCATGGAGTACCGAGCGAGTGCGCTGAGACCTGCGATGGGTCCGAGCCCCTCGATCGATGTCGATTGGATGAAGTACCTCGCTTTGACGGGGTCCTTCAGGAACGGTTGGGCGAGCTTCCAGAGTTCGCGTCGTGGAGCGGCGAGGTGGAGGATGCGTTCGCGGCCAGCGGGCCGGGACTCGCCGAGCTCGGCGGCCTCCAATTCGTCGAACGCTCTGCTGAGCGTCATCGAGGAATATCCAAACTCGGGGGCCAACTCGATTGCCGCGAGCGGCGCTTCGCGGTCTCGCAACATCGCGTGGATGAACAACGCTTGCGTGGCCGGGCGGAACTGCGGCTGAGTGACCACCTGCTTGCGGAAGTGCTCGCGCAGGTCGATGCCAAGCTCCGGCAGGTACATCTGGTTGCCGGGGACGACGAACGGGACGCGCTGCTCGATGAGCCGCTTTCGGTTGTACGCGGTCACGCGGTCGCGCACATAGATGACGGGCCAGTCAGACTTGGCATGCACCTGGGCGATGTGCTTACTGATGTTCGCGGGAGACTCTTCCGAGAGCGAAACGTCCATCATGAACAGGACGGGATGATTCAGAATGATCGCCTGAAAAAAGCGGTAGCGTTCAGCAAGGAAGGGGGCCAACCGTGATGCCTGGGGCCAAGGAAGGGGCAGCACCTCGGTGCCGAGGGTTTCGCGGAGATACGGGCCTATGCGATGTTCAAGGTCGATCATGGCTTCTCAACATACAAAATGCACGGTAACACTATCGATGTGATCGTGCAAACGAGTGATAGAATACCAAAAAATCGCCCCAAAGGTGATCAAGAATCCGTTTTATACTGTTTTTGTATGGGTGCCATACCCACCAGATCACGAAAACCGGTGATGCACTGAGATGGTGCAAGCGCTGATTCATCAGGCGGGAGTGTCCATCGCGATCAGCTTGTCGTGAAGGCGATGGGGTCCGCGCCTAGCCTGCACGAGATCAATCGCCTTTCGAACGATTCCGATAGCCAGTTGTCCGTGCTTCCATGCTGTACGTCAAGGGTTCGAATCCCTACGCCCGCTTTCTCGCGAATCCCGCGTACCAGGTGCTTTGCTGGTCCGCGATTGGATCGCATGGCCATTCTGGAATCCACTGAATGGCGGCTCAACGGATAGTCCTGGCGAGCGGACTCTGGAACCTTGGCCTGGCCATTGGCGTGTTCGTTGTTGCCCAGTTGATTGCTCCCGCCGCTCGGTCGCACCTGGGTATCCCTGACATCCAGCTGTTCTGGACGCTCATCCTGTGCGGGGTGCTCGGAGTCACTGGCTGCATTCTGGTACTCGCGGCACGTGACCTTGCATCACGGGGCTCGATCGTCTACTACGAGGGGCTCGCACGATTGGTCGCGGCGGCACTCTTGCTGACCATGGGCACCAGTGAACTTGGGACGCTTGCGCAGGTCATCGGCATCGCCGATCTGTGCTGGGGGCTGGTTCAGACGGTGGCGTTGCCGCGTTGGTTGGGTCGGACGCACGTGCAGATGCTTCTTGACCGCATGGCATGATCACGTGCTTGGTGATGGCGTGCTGCCCCCACCTCCACGCCCGCCCACTCGTGATGCGCTGGCGGCGCGAGGGGCTCACTCAAATTCGAGATGCGGTTGACCGTTCATGAGCCGCGAGGCTGCGGCATGGAGCTCCGGGGACAGCTACGGGGCGGGGTCCACCGGCAGGAATCCTGCGACGGCAGATTCGGGTCTGAAAGCACCACGCCGAAGCTCGGACGCACAGGCCAGTCGGGCTCCCCGACATTTGGTGAATCCAACCGCCACCGGCGGCATCCAACCCACACTGGACATTGCCCTTGCCATCCTCGGTCTGGCTGCTGCATACGCGCTCATTGGCGTGCTGGTGGGCGGTGCGTTTGTCATTGCTGGCGTTTCGGTCGTTGATCCCGCCGCGGCTGGGCGGGGGGCACCGTGGTCGTTTCGGCTGATGATTCTGCCGGGAGCGGCTGTGCTCTGGCCCATCGTCCTGGTCAAGTGGGTTCGTGCGGCGCGACCTCACCGGCAGGAGCACCCATGACTCGTGACCAGCGTCGTCAGCACCTTGTCACTTGGGCCATCCTCGCGGCGACCATCGTCACGGTGCTCATCAGTGCGCTCACGATGCGGGTTGATCGTCGCCCGCCGGGAATCGAACCAGGATCCGGCAACACCTCCCAGCCCCTTCCCCCGACTCCTGGAGCACATCCATGAGCGTTGGCTATACATGGGTGCAGTGGAACCGGCACAAGCGGGTGTATGACGCGATTGCAGCGAGTGCTGCCGCGGCGTACATCGCGATTTTCTTCCTTGTCACCAAGATCCTGTGGACCGGCGAGCAAGCATTCAGCGATGAGGTGATCCTCATCCGCGCCACGGGATCGTGTGCGTTGGTGCTGCTGCATGACATCCTGTGCATCGGCCCCTTGGCACGGCTGCACCGCGGGGTGCTGCCCTTGCTGTACAACCGCCGCCATCTGGGTGTCATGACCTTTCTCATCGCACTCGTGCATGCGACGGTGGTCGTGGGCTACTACCACGGCTTTGGCGTCATCAATCCACTGGTCTCGCTGCTCACGAGCAACACAAACTTCGGATCGCTGCGAGCATTTCCATTTGAACTGCTCGGCCTTGGTGCGTTGCTGATCCTGTTCCTGATGGCGGTGACCAGTCATGACTTCTGGAACAAGAACCTGTCAGCCCGCACATGGAAGCGGCTTCACATGCTGGTGTACATTGCGTTCGGCTTGCTCATCGGTCACGTGGCACTGGGCGCACTTCAGGATGATCGTTCGCCGCTGGCCACCGTTGTTTTTCTCTGCGGAGCAGTGATCGTCATCGGCCTGCATCTGTTCGTTGGGCTGAAGGAGGTCCTCGCAGATCGAGGAGTCCGGCCAGCTGAAGGGAACACGGGCAACTGGGTGGACGTTGGGTCGCCCGATGAGATCCCCGTGGACCGCGCCCGCACCGTCTGCACTCCCGGCGGCGAACGCATCGCGATCATCAAGCACAACGGAACAATCTCGGGCATGTGGTGGGGATTACGAGCCGCGGCGCCCTCGCGAGGAACGTGGTGACTGGTTCAGAATCGATCCCCGCGCATGCCGGCGGGCTCGAGTGCTTCGTGGTGATCGATGGCACGTACGCCGCGACGTATCGCTTCCGGGATGAGCCGCGCAGCGAGGGCATTTCGTTCATCAAGCATCTGATGCCGCGGCACAAGTTCACCAGGCTCATGATCGTCTCGGGCGATCGCGAATCGGAAGTTCGCTATCTGGCCGAGCAGGTGGGCATCACCGAGGTCTTTGCTGAAAAGACACCCGAGGAGAAGGTTGCAATCGTGAAGGCCGAGGCGGGCAAGGCCCGGACGCTGTATGTTGGCGATGGCATCAATGATGCCCCTGCACTCATGTCGGCGACCGTTGGCATCGCGATCGGCCAGAACAGCGATATCACCACCGAGTCTGCGGGCGTTGTCATCATGGACAGTTCGCTCGAGAAGGTTGATGAGTTCATGCACATCAGTCGTCGCATGCGGCAGATTGCGCTTCAGAGCGCCGTCGGCGGCATGGCGCTGAGTGTCGTGGGCATGGCACTGGCGAGCGGGGGTCTGCTGACCCCCGTCGCCGGCGCCGTCACTCAGGAGGTCATTGATGTCCTGGCGATCTTCAATGCGCTTCGTGCCGCGATGAAGCCAGGGCAACTGACTGATTTCACGCCTTCCAGCCAGAAGCTGCGGTGAGTTCCTGCTCTGCCTGCGACCAGTCGCTGGTCTCATTGCCCGGGCCGCCGTTGCGGGCCTGCGAGATCTCGTAGGCGCGTACGCGGATGTGATCGGCCGATGGCTGGCAACCGCACGCATCTGCACCGGGGGTGCAGGGCTTTGCCTTTGCTGCGTTGGGCTTTGACGCGACGATGGGCGTGGTGGAAGGCGGCGATGCCGCGGCGGTCACGGGGTTGTGGGCCTGGTGCTGGTGTGAGGGATGATGGTGCGACATGGATTTCTCGGGGTTGGGGGCAAAGGTGCCCGGTGAAGATGCGACACGCAGGGTCCGGCGATGCTGCCGGCACGCCGCGTGGTTTCTACAGGTTTGATGGGCCGCAGGAGATACTCCGCCATGGACCTTCTGTGCATTCGCGCTCAAGCAAAGTCAGGTGCAGCTCGCGCGAAGCAGCGATCGCCACGCGCGGTTGCACGAGGGAGCGATATGAACGTACACAGACGAGAACCAAGCCGCGGCGTGGAATCATCGAGGGAACGATTGCACCATGACGGCTCCTCGGCCACGAAGGAACCTTCCCCGATTCCCCCCACCACCCCCACCTTCCCCACTACGCCCATCTGGCCCATCTGGCCCATCTGACCCGGCCATTGCCCGCCACACATCCCGCATCTGCACGCGGCACATTGAAAGCCACGCGTTGTCGCCGAAGCATGCCTTCGATGTTGAGGGGGCTGCTGACCTTCGGGTCGGTGTGAGACCATGGTGCCACACGACGCGAGCCTACGCAAAGGCGGGTCCTGGACCGGCTGGAGGCTCCATCTCATTTCGTCGCGCTGATCAATCGCTGCACTTCACGGAGTTCGGCGTCATGACCGTCGACAAGATCGTCAAGTGTCGAAGCGACAGGCACATCCGGCAGGATTCCAGCATCGGGTGCGAGTTCGCCCGCTCGCTTGGGAAACTGGGCCATGATCGGCAGATCGACCTCGAAACCAGAACGCGGCAGTCGCAGGAAGAAAAACGCACCGCCATTGATTCCTCGCTGATTGCCGCCAGTGGGTTGGCCGACCAGCGTGCCGATCTTGAGCGACTTGACGAGCGAGGCGAACTCAAAGGTCGCTGAACTGTTGCTGGCACCGATGATCACGAAGACGCGACCGGTGAATCTGGGGCCGCGCGGGGTGATCATCTCGTCGGAGAGCGCGGGGTCGCTTCCGTCCTCGTTTCGCAGGCGATAGAAGCCGCGGGTGGCATCCGCGGGCAAGCCGGTTGACCGATCGGCCAGATCCATCGGGCCCAGCGCGTCCTTGCTCCAATCCTTGAAGGATGGGTCCCAGGTGTCGAGCACCGCGTCGAGTTCGGGTGGCACCTTGAGATACCGCACGAACCGTTGACCTGGCGTCCGAGGAACCGGCTTGTCAATCAAGCGTGCGAGGATGACGTCGCCCACACTTGAGCCGCCCTCGTTGCCCCGCAGATCGATCACCAGGTTAGCGACCTTGCGTTCGACGAGCGAATCAAAGGTTGTGTTGATGAACCCGGTCCAATCCCATGAAGTCTTGTAGGCGACCCACGATGGCATTGGCAGGTATGCCGTTCCATCGGCCAGGTACGAGAGTTTCCAGAGCGGTTGGTCGCCAGCTTCGGGAGCAGACTCAGCCGCGTCATGGGCCGCGAGACGAGATTCGTAGGAGAGGGCTGCCGCGGTGAGCGTTGAATCAGCGGACGCTCCCGGCGAGCGAACCTTGAGCTTGAATTCCGGACGTGAGAGCGGGAACAAGAGCGGAAAGTAGATATCGAAGGTCTCGTACCGCTCGGAGCCCGTGACTCCGAGCAGATTGATGCGTTTGGCATCGTTGGAGCCATCGGCGCGGGCGATGGTCATCAGTTGCTCAAGGATGTCCGCGGCGGGCACTGCGTTGATGGCGAGGATCTCAGTTCCGATCTTGAGCTGCCCATCAGGCGTGAAGTCGCGGGTCACAACCATGCGCTGGTCGATCCAGCGGAAATAGAAGGGGACCTTGTCCTGCTGCTTGAGGAGCTCGTCCGCCACGGCCTTGGATTGGTTGCTTGGGTTGAGAAACGTGTGCCCGCACTTGATTGTCGCCGCGAACAGCGACAGGGTGAGGAAGGCCTGCTGCCGGGTCTGATCGTGCTCGAAGGCCGTCTCGAGTGCTGCGAATCGTTCAAACATCTGTTCGCGGGTGTTGTACCGGTAGAGGCCAGGATGGACGGCTTCGAAAGCGGTACGCAGGACCGCCAGATCTGCCTTCAGGTCCGCAGCGGCGATCAGGCTGGCAGAGGCACTCGTGGCGTGGTCCTCAGGGGGCTGCTGAGCAAGGGCAAGAGGATACGAAGCGAGCGAGACTGCAAAGGACACGAAGACACGGGTCGAGAATCGCATGAGTCGTCCTTCGAGAACAGCTGTGTTGGTGTCCCGGCTGCCGGAGACACGGCATTCGCACGCACCGCGGTTCGCGACGGTCTGATGCCACGGATCAGCCTGCTCAGTTTCGAAGCTGCCCTCCAAGCAGATTCATCACCCGGGTGTGGCGATTGATTCATGCCGCGATGTGGAAACGCCAGCACGCAGCTTTGGCTGCGTGCTGGCGTTCAGGGCCGCGACCGATTGATTAGCGCCCGATGGTCGCAACGCCTCCGTACGAACGGATCGTGATGGACTGATTGATGAGGACTGGCGTCGGGCTTGAAGAGGGGTAGAGCCAGGCACGACCGCCAGCGGGGGTCAGAGCCAACTGAGCGGTCAGCACGTTGAAAGGCCGGGCAGGGGTGCCATCGGGCGCGACCTGACTGGTATTGGGGCGGCCCCAGGTTCCGTAGCGTGGCCCCATGAAGGGTTCGATCAAGGGGTACGCCACATCCAGCCGGCCATAGTTCATGTTGCGGGTCGTTGAACCGCATCCAAGTGATTCGCCACATCGTCCCAGGAGCTGTCCCACGACCTGCCAGCTCGGGTTGAACAGGGCGGACCCGCTTGAACCGCCTTGAACGTCTCCGGTGACGGGATCAAGGTTGTAGAAGTGAGTTGAGTCCCGGTCGGTACAGAGATATGGGGTCGGATCGAGCGTGAAGGTGCTGATGCGCTTACGGCAGCCGGCGGGGTGATGAATGCCCGTCAGTACATCAGTCGCCAGAGGGGATGCCGTGGTCCAGCCCGCGAGCGCTGCACCTGATGATGGGGTGGTTGCGAGCTGCAGGAAGCACATGTCGGTGCCGCCAGCGGACGATTGGCTTGAGTTGTTCGCAAGCAGTGTGGCACCTGTCGTGCTGGGCAATGTCGCCGGATTCGGCGGCGTCCCGCCGCACAACGCTGAGTAATACCCCCACACGACCGTAAGGCTTGAAGCCGATGCCTGCGTCGAGATGCAGTGATTGGCGGTCAGGAAATACGGAATCGTGTTTGCCGGGTTGCTGTCATTGATCAACGTTCCAGTGCAGAACGACTGATTGGGCCCGACTGAGAACAACATGCGGCCAACGCTGTCGCGTGCGATGGCATTGGGCGGGAAGCACATGACATCAAGCTGACAGGGCGTCACTGCACACCCGCCGAAGCCACGCGGACCGTACGGGCTGCCACCGAGCGACTCGTCCCAGAGGTGGGCAGCTTCCACGAGCTTGAAGGGAAGCCCCTCAGGATGCTCATCGCAGTGATACTCGATGTACATCGTGTCGCCGGGAATCGGCGGCGTCCAGAGCGAGCCATCGGGGCCCGCATTGAAGGCCGTCATGCGCTTGACCGTGATGCCGCCAGGATCGCCAACGACAAACTCGGCCTCATCGGGCAGATCACACTGGGCCAGGTGAACGCGGATCGCCACCGCTTCGGGCTGGCGCACCACGAGCCTCCACACCCACGACCCATCGGGCTGAACAGACCAGGTCCCTGAGTTCTCAACTGTCAACGGGTCGCTGACCTTCTGATTGATTCCCACCACGAAGGGCACGCCGTCAACAGGCACCTGCGGAAGAATGTTCTCGGAAGGAACCTCTTCGAGGTCACGACGATCAATCGTGAGCCACGCGAGGTCCGCTGAATCCTGCAGAAACGCTGCGGGGACCTCGGGGATGCCGGGGATGAACTCCCCGACCGTGGAGATCACTTCGGGCTCGACCGGGCCAGCCTGCTGCACCTGCCCAAGAGCAGTGCAGGTCGCGGCACACATCAGGAGTGCAATCGGTGATGCGTACGGTGTCTTCTTCATCATGGTCTGACTCCTTACTGCAGATTGACCAGCACCAGGACCAGACCTTCGCCGGCATCCAGCGCGGTCATGGCCTTGCCGATGACACTGCCCTGACTGCGTGTTGCATCCGCGGCCTTCATCGCGTGTCCGGCGATCGACGCCGTCGTGAGAAGGTCGCCCGGCTTGATCGCACCCGCCGCGGCGGAGCACTTCACATACACGCGGCCGGTCATTGCCACCCGCGTGTCGCCGTCGAGCTTGCCCTTCTGACCCAGGTGCAGACCATGATTGATGCCGCCAGCGCCCGAGACAATGCCCGCGACCTTGGTGTCGTACTCCCCATCAGACTGCTTGAGCGAACCGGGATGTTCCGGATCGATCACCACCACGGTGCCGGGTTCGAGCACACCTTGCGAGGAATCAAAGCCCTCAACGATGTCGGCGCCGCCGTTGATCTGAATGGCCTTCACCTCGGTGATGCCATCGGAACGGATGCGGGCCTGCTCGGTGAGCACGCCATTGGTTCGCGTTGCAAAGACGATGTGTCCGGTGGCAGCGCCATCGGCGGTGCCGATCCAGGCGTTGGCCACACCACTTGTGCTCACGGCACCATTGAGGAAGCCGATGCCGACGCGGCCGTTGCCGTTGAGGTTGGCTGCGCGGATCGCCTCGATGAAGGTGGCCTGACCGCAGGGAGCGCCGCACGTTTCAACCGAGAAGAGGCCTGCTGCCTGCCCGGTTCCCGGCGCGTTGGCGATGTCCACGTGCAATCTGGCCAACGGGACGTTGAGGCCGATGCCCGTGCGACCATTGGGTTCAATCGTAAAGAGTGGTGCGTTGATCGGCCCTGCAGCTGAGCCATTCGCAAAGTCTGAGTAGAACCGGAACGCACCGCCGGAAGTGGCAAACCGCATCCATTGGCCCGCTCCGTCGCTGTACAAGCCCAAGTCCGTCGTGTCGATCTGGCTGGCACCCTTGCGAATCGCGCCCCCCTGCACTCTAATCTCGTCACCGACATCCAGCATCGCACTGGGCGTGGCGGTACCTACGCCCAGCCGGCCCTGGGTTGTTAGAACCATTTGCAACAGACTGTCCCCGGTAAAGAAAGCCAAGGGCACGGGATTCACCGTACCGATATACCCTCCGCCAATGTCAGCATACAACGTCACGTCGCTCGTGCCATCCGGGATCGTCTGCGTAAGGCCGTATCCGTAATGAGCGATGGTGATCGGGCGCGTTGGCGATGCAGTGCCGAAGCCTACCGGGGCTGAGAACGAGTTCACTGGACCGGAGAATGCGTTACTTTCCCCTCGCATGGCAACGTTTAATGAGAGCCGTGCATCAGAGAGCGAGCCTGCGGAGATGTTGCTCGCATTGAGGCCGGTGAGGAGCGCACCTGAACCGGCGAAGAACGACGCCGAAACCGAGTTTGCGAACGCCGCAGGAGCGTTGAGCCGCGGGATGTTGGATGAGAGCCGCAAATCGGAGAGGGAACCAGTAGCAATGCTGCCCGCATTCAGGTTCGTCAGCAACACACCTGACCCGCTGAACACATCCGCGGAAACCATCGTACTGAATGTCGCGGGCGCATTGAACCTCGCGATGTTGCCCGAAAGGCGGGCATCAGCCAGCGTGCCCGTCGTGATGTTCGTTGCATTCAGTCCCGTCAGACTCGCACCCGACCCCGTGAACCCACTGGCAGTCAGCGCACCCGTGAAGACGTTCGCGGCATTGAGCTTGGGAATGTTCGTCGAAAGACGTGCATCTGCCAGCGTGCCCGTCAACATGTTCGAAGCGTTGCGGTAGAAGGCAGCATCAGAGCCTTCGAGCAGCCCGGCGTTGAGTGTGTACGAGGCGTTGGGGGCGGCGGTCAGCTCCTGCCGCGGCGAGAGGATTTCAAATCCCGTTGACACCGTGCAGTTGGCCCCGCCATCGACGCGGACTTCAATCTCGAGGAATCGCTTCTGGCCTGCAAACTGCGCACCGAAGTTGAGTACCGCGGCGAACTTGCCATCGAGCACGCTGACATTGTCGAGACAGAGGGTCGAACCCAGCTGCGTCCCACCCGTTGCAGCCGTGTACAGGCGGAACCGCATGTCATGCAGGCCGGTGGCAGGGAGCCCGGCCGTGGCGAGATCGCCCTGGTAGGTAAAGGATGGGTCAAGGGGCTGGGCCAGGCCCGCCGCGGCGAGCAGGAAGATGGGTGCGATGGCCGGGATCAACGTTCGAAGGGCTCGTGACATGAACAGACTCCTTGGAATCCACTGACTGCAGCGCCAGAGGCACGACTGGCCTTGCTGACGCCGCGATGATGCTTACCGGACCCCGAATCCCGACCGTGCGAGCACCGTCGGGGAGGCCTTCATTGGAAGCAACGTGATTTGCGGCCTGGTCCCCTAGTTCGAGAGCACAATTTCCTGCGCGAATTTGGTCGCGGCGGTGATTCGGATGGTTTTGGGGTAGAATGAGCCTGAAGATGGCCTCGGGAAGCCCGAATCAAGTGACGGAACTCCTCGACCGCATCCGCGACGGGGACGGGTCCGCCGCGGACCGCCTGTTGCCGTTGGTCTATGACGAACTGCGAGCCCTGGCCAGCCATGTCTTCGGGCCTCGAAAGAGTGCCCACACCCTTCAGCCAACCGCATTGGTTCATGAAGCGTGGATGCGGCTTGCCGGTGGGCTTGGGAATCTGAATGATCGGGTGCACTTCTTTCGCGTCGCAGCGAGGGCCATGCGACAGGTGCTGGCGGACTATGCCAGAGCCGAGCGGGCCCAGAAACGCGGCGGCGGCGTTCCCTCGGTGACGCTCGATGACAGCACCGAAGGCGTGGGTTCGCGCCATGTGGATCTGGTGGCGCTTGATGACAGCCTGTCGCGACTGGCTGAACTCAATGACCGGCATGCCAAGGTGGTGACGCTGCGACTCTTTGGCTCGTTGTCCATTGATGAGGTCGCTCACTCTCTGGGAGTCTCCCATGCGACCGTGGAATCTGACTGGGCGTTTGCGAAGGCTTGGTTAAGGAAGGAACTGGCCGGGCGCTGATCAGGCGTGCCAGCTGGGTCCGTTGCCAGTATCGACTCATGGATCAAGTCACCTACGCCCAAGTGCAGCAGGCCTTTGACGCGGCCCGTCATCTGAAGGGTCCTGCGCGTGCCGCGGCACTTGATGCAACGTGCGGCGACAACCGTTCGCTTCGTGCGCAGGTCGAGTCGCTGCTTGAGGTCTCAGATGCAGATGCCCACGCGGGCGACCCGTTCAGCGAAGCGGCGATTCAGGGTTCGCGTCAGAAGCTCGAGCAACTCGCCAGCACCACCGACAGGACACCGGAGCGCATCGGGCGGTACGCGATTGTGCGGTGCATGGGCGAGGGTGGCATGGGCGCGGTGTATGAGGCGATGCAGGACTCGCCGCGGCGACGGGTGGCGCTGAAGCTGATTCACCCGATGCTCGCAACCCCACAGCGGCTCAAGCGGTTCCGCCACGAAGCCGAGATCCTGGGTCGACTGCATCACCCGGGCATCGCTCAGGTGTACGAAGCTGGAACATTCGAGACCGGGCACGGACGATCCACTCAGCCGTACTTTGCGATGGAGTGCATCGACGGCGTGGACATCCGGACGCACGCGCAGCGTCTGGGGCTGGATGCCCGCGCCTGCCTTGCGCTGGTGGCGAAGGTCTGCGATGCCATCGAGCATGCGCACAAACTGGGCATCGTGCACCGGGACATCAAACCGGAGAACATCCTGGTCGATGCGCAGGGGCAGCCCAAGGTGCTGGACTTTGGCATCGCACGCGTGCATGAATCCGCGACGCTTGCGATCACGGCGATGACGGAGCAGGGTCAGATCATCGGGACGCTGGCGTACATGTCCCCCGAGCAGCTGGGTGGGCGTGAAAATCAGGTCGGGCCGCGGAGCGACATTTACGCGCTCGGGGTACTGGCCTTCGAACTTCTGGCCGGGCGGTTGCCGGTGAACGTGGCCGGGTTGCCCGCATCCGCGGCGATCGTCGAGATTGTCGATGGCGACACCATCCAGCTGGGAGGGGTCGATCGAGCGTTGCGGGGCGATGTGGAGACGATCGTCGCCAAAGCCATGGAGAAGGACGCAACGAGGAGGTACCCGTCCGCCGCGGCGATGGCGACGGACATCCGCCGATTCCTCGATCACCTCCCGATCGCAGCAAGGCCAGCAAGCCGGGGATATCTGGCTGCCAAGTTCGTGCGCCGGCATCGGGGGCTTTCGTTCGGGGTTGGAGCTGCGATCCTCGCGCTGGCGGCGGGACTGGCTGGGACGGCGTGGGGGCTGCTGGGTCAGCGCACCGCGCGGCTCGCGGCCGAGCACAACGAACTGGAGGCCAGACAGGCCAGAATGCAGGAGCAGCAGGCCAAGGAGAGTGCCCAGCGGGAACGAGACGTGGCGATGCGGGAGGCGTATGTCGCGAACATCAACGCGGCGGGCCTGGGGCTCGCCTCCGCAGAAGGCAACAAGCTCCGGGAGCGGCTGCAGGCCTGTCCACCCGCACTACGGGGCTGGGAGTGGGATCACCTCAAGGCGCTTGATGATCCGAGCCTGGGGGCAATCAGCGGCCAGTTCTTCACGAGTGTCTCGTGCCACCCAAAGGGCGGACGACTCGCCACCGGCGACAGCAGGGGCGGTGTCCGACTGTGGAACGCGCGGTCGCTGACGGCAACGGGTCTGTGGTCCGGGCATCAGAGTGTGGTGTACAGCGTGAAGTTCAGCCCCGATGGCACTCGTCTGGTGAGCAGTTCGGAGGATGGCACGGCGCGCGTGTGGGATTCCTCAAGCGGGGAGTGTCTGGCGGTACTCGCGGGACACACCGGACGGGTGCACGAGGCGTCGTTCAGCGCGGATGGCTCGAGAGTGATCACCGCATCGTTTGATGGCACCTCGCGTGTCTTTGATTCGGCGGGGGGCCAGGCACTCCACACGCTCGCCGCGTCGGCGGCGTCAGGCGAGTGGATCGTCCGGGCCGGGTTCATCGCTTCCACCTCGCGTGCGTTCACCTCCAGCTTCAGCGGCCATCTGGTGGAATGGGATACCGATACTGGTGCGAAGGTGCGAGTGATTTCTCGTGAGCGAGACCAGTCGTACTCCTATGCGGCGGTGAGCCGCGATGGAACGCTGTTGGCCGGGGTGATCGACAGCTCCGCAGTCCGCATTGCTTCGCTGATCGACGGCACGGAGCGCTTCACCTTGCGGGGGCATCGCGCCGAGGTTCAGCACGTGGAGTTCAGTGCGGATGGTCACCTGCTGCTGACGAGTTCGACCGATGCCTCGACGCGGCTGTGGGATACTCGCACGGGTCGCTGCATCAAGGTGCTGTTCGGCCACCGTGAGCGCGTTGCCATGGCCAGGTTCTCGCCGGACGAATCGCGGATCTGGTCGGCATCGGACGATTCGACGGTGCGGGTCTGGTCGGTGGCCGATTGCCGCGATGCCATTGATGTGAGCGACGACCCGACAGTGACGGTTGGCTGCATCGCCGTGTCGCGTCAGGAACATCCGCTGATCGTGGCCGACATCGGGCGCCAGATCGCCCTGGTCGATCCGCGCACACGAGCCATTCGATTCGATCCCTCGCGGGCACTTGCTCGACGAGCGATATTCAGCCCCGACGGGAAGTGGGTGGCGCACGCGGGCCAGGACATGGACGCGCGTCTGTTCCGCGTGGGCGACATTTCCGATATACGTACGCTGCGGGGGCATGCGGGCCGGTGCCTGTCGATTCACTTCAGCCCTAGTGGCACACGAATCGTCACGGGATCCATCGATCGGACTGCCCGGATCTGGGACGCGACGAGCGGAGAACTGCTGGGCGTCCTTGAAGGACACGTAAGCAACGTTTCCGATGCGGTCTTCAGCCCTGACTGCACCAGGGTTGCCACCGCCTCGGACGATCAGACGCTGGGAATCTGGGACTGGCGGTCGCAGCGCCGGCTTCTGACCATGACGGGTCATGCGCATGCGATTCACTGCGTGGCATTCGACCACATGGGGGAACGGGTGGTCTCGGGCTCGGTGGACCGGACGGCGCGGATATGGGATGCGCAGAGTGGGTCGCTGCTCTGCACGCTGCGCGGCCATGCCGCGGCGGTTGAAAGCGTGGAGTTCAGCCCGGATGGTTCACGCGTGCTGACGGCCTCGACGGATGGCACGGCTCGACTGTGGGATGCGGCGAGCGGAGCGGAACTCGCCGCGTTCATGTGCCCGCAGGGCGCGATCCTGCAGGCGTGCTTCACTGCCGATGGGGAGCGCATCATCGTGGGTGATCGCCAGTTGCTACTCCGGCCATTCGACACGGTGCCGGCGCGAGTGCGGCTCGCCGCGGGCGACGATGCGACGCGTCGTGCTCAACTGATGGAACAGTGGCGGGCCGAGTGCCGGGGCGTGCACCCTGCGACGTGGCTGAGCGATCCGATGCTGACGCAGGGGCGACCGGATGCCATCGGCGAAGACCCCATCTCGCCGAGCGATGAACACCCGCCACCGAGCCACTGAGCCCGTGCCGAACCCGACGTTCAATCCCGCGGCGTGCGTGCGTGCAGCATCGCCATCTGCTTGAGGTACGGGCGGATGTGCGGGTCATCGCTGCCCAGGAACTGCTCGAAATTCCCATCGAAACTCACCTTGCCCTTGAAGAGCATGATGACACGAGGGCGCAGTTGCTGGAGCAGTTCCGTATCGTGCGTGACGACGATGCTGGTGCGTGGGACACCGATCTGCGGCATGGACAGGTGCGTCGAACGAATGAGTTCATGGATCTGGCTGGCCATCTCCGGGTCAAGACCGGAGGTGGGTTCATCGTAGAGAACAAGCGCAGGGTCCATGACCAGCGCACGGGCGATGGCAACGCGCTTGGCCATTCCGCCCGAAAGCACATCGCGGTCGCGGAACATCTGGACATCCGGATCGAGTCCCACATCGCTGAGTGCCTTGCGTGCGCGGGGAAGCAGTTCCTCATCGGTCTGCCGCTTGATCTCCTTGGGCCAGAGCGTGAGGTTGTAGTAGACCGTGCCCGTGAGCAGGGCGTTGCGCTGGAAGACGACCGCCCAGTGCGCGCGGATGCGGTCCATCTCATCGCGGTCGAGCGTTGCGATGTCTCGCAATGGTGAACCTGGGGCCTCGTGGTCGGCCAGAAGAACCCGGCCCGAATCGGGCACAAAATGAAAGGTGATGGTCTTGAGCAGCACGGTCTTGCCGCAGCCGGAACCGCCGACGATGGCCACCAGTTCCCCGCGGCGAATGGTGAGATTCACGCCCTCGAGCACGAGCACTTCACCAAATCGCTTGTGAAGATCGTCGACCACGACCTCGGGATCAGCGTGAGATGCGGGGAGGAGGTCGGCCATGAGTCAGAGCGAGTACAAACAGAAGCGGGCAGGGTCGCCCATCCGAGCGTGTGAGCGTCTCCACCATGAGCACCGCGTCGGAACATGGTACGTTGCATGCCCGGCAACTGCCCCGCACATGCGGGATTCTCCTGTCAGGATCCGATGAACGGCATGGCTATCGTTCTCTGTTGGGCCGCCGCCGAGGCGAGTGAGCAGGAACTGACGCCATCGACTCACTTGGGACTCAACACGCTTGGATTCGTGCGTCGGTCGGACTTTTCTCCACTTTCAGGAATGCACGCATGGCTACTCCCAACAAAGGCCCCAAGGCAGGCGCTGGTCCCAACTCCACTTCGAAGATCCTCAGCTCCAACGTCAAGGCCAACCAGGGCCCCAGCGGCTCGAAGAATGTCTCCACCCGCGCGATGAGCACCTCCGCGCAGAATGCACGCAAGGGTGGCGGCCGCGGTCGCTGAGATCACGTCGGACCACCGTGTGCATCAGTGCAGGATGTGGGGGTTGGTGTTGAAGGTCAATGACCTCGCCCCCTGGCACGCCGGGGTCGCGAAGGCCTGTGTGGCTGCTTTCGTGCGGAGCAAGTAATCCACCATCGCCTCAGCGCGGGTGGCAGTGGTCAGCGCGACAATGCATCCACCAAAGCCCCCGCCGGTCATGCGTGCTCCGAAAGCTCCGGGGAACTCCCGCGCGGATTCCGCGAGTCGATCGAGTTCCGGAACGCTGACCCGGTAGTCAGCACGCAGGCTCTCGTGGGAGGCGTTCATCAATGCACCGCAGGTGACAAGGTCGCCCTTGGCGATCGCCGCGGCGAAGTCCCGAGTCCGCTTGCATTCACCCAGTGCGTGACGCACGCAGCGAGCCTCCTCATCATCCAGTGTCACCCGGGCAAAGTCACCGGCGCTTGCATGACGCAGGCTTTGAAGCGGCTGCGCTCTGCCCGCATTCGCTGCGGCGAGTGCACGCTCGCACGCGGCTCGCCGCTTGGCATACTCGCCGCCAGCGAGCTCATGTTTGACGCCTGAATCCGCGATGACCAGGGCGGCCTGCCGCGGGATTGGCACGGCCCGATGCGAGGAATGGAAGCAATCGATCAGCAGCGCGTGGTCCTTGAGGCCCATGGCACTGATGTACTGATCCATGATGCCGCAGGGCACCTTCGCAAAATCGTGCTCAGCCTTGCGTGCCGCCGCGGCGACCTGCGCCATGGAAAGCGACTTGCCCGCAATCCCAAGGGCACACAGCACCGTTGCCACTTCCAGTGCTGCTGATGAACTCAGGCCCGCGCCGAGCGGCACTTCACTCGCCACGGCAATCGTGCAGCCTTGGCGCGGAGCGAGCCCCATCTGATCGAGTACGGCCACGGCACCGACGATGTACGCCGCCCAGCCGCTCACGACGGGTGAACCGCCCATCGGCACGGTCACGACGGTCTCAGGGTTGGCAGTACTGACCACTGAGATGGTGGGCTCTTCGGTTGCCCGCCCCACCGCGATCGTTCCTCGATTGATGGCAATCGGAAGGACAAAGCCACCCGAGTAATCGATGTGTTCGCCGATCAGATTCACGCGGCCGGGCGCGAACGCCCCGTGAGAGGCTTCCTCGCTGAAGGTCGATTCATGCAGATATGCAGCATCGGCCAGGAGTGCCCAACCCTTTGCCTCGGGATTCGGATCGTTCATGCCCAATGGTTGCAGGGTCGGCATCGCGGGGCTTTGGTCCCGGTGCCCGGCACCGTGGCAACGCTGCCCCTTGCATTCACGACCGCGTCGCTATCCTTGCAACCACGCGGCGGACCAACGTCACCGTCCGCTCTCCCGCTCCGATGTGCGTTGCATTGCCCCGTTTCCTCGATGCCAGCCTCTGCGCCAGAATCTCCCAGGGCCGCAAGTCGCGTGAGCCTGCTGATAAGCAGCTGCTGCCTGCTTCTCCCCGCAGCGATCGCGTTGGCGATGCGGGCAGCCGTGCTTGGACGCCCACCCTTTACCGACGATGGGTGGTATGCATCAGTGGCGAAGCTCAGCCCAGGCATGTCGGAGCCGCTGATCCACAGCCCCCTCACGCTCTATCCGCGGCTGCTGTCGTGGCTCGCGACGGATTCGGGAACCCAGACGTTGCTGCACTTGCGTGTGGCTGATGGGGTGTTTGCCGGACTCGCCGCGGCAGCACTTTCGCGTCTGTTGGGCCACATCTGCGGCTCAGTTCGCGGCGGCATCATCGCCTGCCTCTGGGCTGCCGCGGCAAACATGCCCGTCTTCATCGATGCGGGCTTCAAGAATCAGATCATGGCGGCCACGGCCCTGCTCTGCCTGGCACTCTGCTGCTTGATGCCGCGGGGGAATGCACGACCGACGCTTGGGCGAATCCTGCTCGGCGGAGTTCTGACGGCCCTGGCGGTTCTCTTTCGCGAGTCGTTTGCCCCTCTGGCACTCGTGGCCACGGCGGTGTGCTTCGTTCGAAGCGGCGGCAAGCACGCGGCGTGGTTCATGCTCGCTGGTGCCTGCACGGGGTTCGCCGGCTTGAGCTGGGTGGCTGGCGGTCCACACCGAGTCATGGAGTTCGTGCAGGCGTGGCGCACCACTGCTGCGGGCCTTGCGAACTTCGCGACGATCATGAACCGGCCCTGGTCAGCGGTCTTCATGGATTCGCTGACACAGGCGATGCGGGGCGCTTCGTGGTCGGTGCCGTTGGCGACTGCCGCAGTGGTTGGCGGCATGCTGCGGGGGACGAAGCGACTCTTGCACCTCAGGCATGTGGGTGAGCCGCGATGTTCAACGCGGCGACTGGCACCATGGCTGGGAGTGGGGGTGATTGTGGCGTTCCTGCCGGAAATGCTGCTCAAGCTGGCCTTCCCGTATCACTTCGGGCAACTGCTGTTTGCCGCGGCGATTCTGGGTGCGGTCTGTCTTGATGGCGTGAGCCTGCGGTGGAGCCGGGGGCGGTGGGTCGTTGGAAGTGTCGCCGCGGTGTGTGTGGTGGGCAGCGGCTGGTTGTTCAGTGAGAATCTGGGACCAGTGCGCTGGGCCTGGCGTGAATCGGCCCGCTGGTGGCCGGTGATGGTGCGAGGTGAATCGCGGCCCGAACTGGTGGCGGATTCGTTCTATCTCCGGCTGGCGAGTGCGGTCGAGCGGGTCAGCAAGCCGGGGGAGCGGGTGCTCCTGAGCGGTCTCTACTACACGACCTTTGCGTTGTCGCCCGCGCAGCCCGTCGGCGGGAGTGCGGTCGATGCCTCGTTCCTCACGTGTCTTCCCGATGGGCCGATCAAGTCGCTGGCACTCGAACAGCTCCGAAGCAATCCGCCCAGAATCATCATCGAGTCCAAGCGAATCGCCACCGATCTTGCGGCGATGGTTCCGGGCTTTCCGGCCCAGTACACGCTCGCCGAGGAACTCAAGCCGGGCTCGTATGCGTCGTATGGTCCCTATGACGCGAAGGTGTGGGTTCGCAACGCGGAGTGACGCCTGTTTGGAAATGCCCGAAAGCCCACGGCGATTTCTCAGTGAGGCTGACCAGCAAGACGCGCCTGATGCCGCTGCATGAAAGCTTCGTACTGCTCGGGAGTATCGACGCCCACCATATCGCAGCGGCAGACGGCGACCGCGATGCGATACCCGTGCTCAAGCACTCGGAGCTGCTCGAGCATTTCCGTGCGTTCGAGGGGCGTGACGGGGAGCGTGACGTAGGTGCGCAGGAACCCTGCGCGATAGACGTAGAGCCCGATGTGCTTGAGAACCGGAGCGGCGTCGGGGGTGCCCGCCGCGCCGCCCACTCTGGGATAGGGAATCTGCGCACGCGAGAAGTACAGCGCCATGCCATCGGCACGCATGACGACCTTGACGATGTTGGGGTTCTCGAAGTTCTCGTGCGAGGCCAGTGGTGAGCCGACGGTGGCGACTTCCGCGCCGCTCTGACGGGCCAGGGCCACCGCCGCGTCGATGACGGCGGGGTCCATCTCCGGCTCATCGCCCTGCACGTTCACGACCAGCGCATCATCGGGAATCCCGAGAATCGTCGCGGCTTCGGCCAGGCGGCTGGAGCCGTTGGGATGCGAGGCACTGGTCATGACGGCTTCACCACCGAAGCCCATGACCGCATCGAAGACTTCGCGTTCATCGGTGGCGATCACCACACGCGAAAGCGAGGCCGCCTTGCGGGTCTGTTCCCAGACATGCTGGATCAGCGGCTTTCCTGTGCGGCTGGCGAGTACTTTGCGAGGGAACCGCGTCGAACCCAGGCGGGCCGGGAGAATCGCGATGGCACTGGAAGCTGAGGTGGGCATGGTGCGATGTGCCCGTGCACTCGGGCGCGTGGGAGAACAGATTCAGATGGCCATCATCACTGATCAGAAACAGCCGGGCCGCCTCCACCCCCACCACCGCCGCGGGTGCGAAGGCGGATGAGCAGGGCCTTGATGGCCTCGCGGCGAGTGCGAATGTCCTTGAACGACATCTGCTGACGTGCGATCATGCTTGCCAGACGATCGGCTTCCTCAGCCAGCGAGACATCGTTGTCGGTGTCGGCCTTGGCCTGCAGCGCGGTCATGAGGTGATAGCGGATCTCCATCATCGTGTCGGGCAGCAGATCCTTGAGGTCGGATGCCTGGCGGAAGGTGTCGATCGCTTCGTCATTCCAGGTGATTGCCTGGAACGACTGGCCGAGCATGAGCAGCGACGTCACGCGATTGCGCGGGTCGTGCTGTGCTTCCTGGAACTGCTCGATGGCCTCGTGGAACTTGCCGACGGCAAAGTACCGCTTGCCCAGCTCGAAGCGTCGGGAGAGATCGGTCGGGTAGTTGTCGACACGCAGCTTGAACTCGGTGAGTTCGAGGGCAAGGTGTTCCCCATCGGCCTGCGAATGCATGCGCTGGATCATCTCGCTGTCGGGGCTCTGCTCGAGCATGCCCTTGAGCTCACTGACCTTGCGCCGCGACTGGCGAATGCGGATGTCGCCTGCCATTTCGCGGAAGCGAAACTGCGTGAACTCCTTGAAGGCCTGCATGTACGTCTGATAGGCCTTTTCCTCATCCGCGGGCTTGCCACGTTCGAGCAGCAGCTTGCAGTAGCGTTCGAGCGTGGGGACATCGCCGGGACGATTGGCCAGTTCCTGCGTGGCATTCACGATGAGGCGATCGATCGTCTCATCAGTCTTGACAATGCGCTCGGCTTCATCGAGCTGACGCTGCTTGTCTGCATCGCGGATGTTGGCGCGGAAGCCACCTTCCTGTCCGGACTTGTCGTATCCGCCCTTGTTCATCGTGGCCTGCGCCGCGAGGCTGCGGATCTTGCCGGCAAGTTCACCGTCCGTTGGATCGAGCTTGAGCGCCTGCTCCGCCGCGACGAGCGCCTTCTCGAATGAGCCAGCTCGCCCGAAGGCTTCGCTGCACTTGAGCAGGGCCGACTTGTTGATCTTCTTCTCACGCATCGCCAGCCCGAAGGCGCGATCGGTGATCCAGAGCGTGGGCTCCGCGAGCGTGAGCTTCGCGGCCAGTTCCGCGGCTTTCACTGCCAGTGACGAATCCGACGGCTTCTGCCCCCACTCGAGCAGCGAGTACAGGTACCGATCAACATCACCCTTGCCGCTGACGGACTTGACGACATCCTTGCTGACAGTCTTCTTGCCAGCGCCTTCTTCCATGAAGCGGCCGATGGCACCGAAGAAGCCCTCAAGCCCCGATTTGTTGTTGGGGTCAAAGCGCATGCCGCTGAGCCAGAGCTGGGCGGAGTATTCGTAGTTGCTCGCCTCGAACATCGCGCGGGCGTGCTGGAAGAACTTCTCAGCCTTTACCGGGGAGAACTCGCCGCCCGAATCCGCGGCAGGCGCTCCTGCGGTCGCGGGCTTGGTGTCGTTACTGTCTGATTTCTTCCAGGGAAAGATCGCCAAGACAAGACCTCGCAATCAAGAAACAACGAAACCGCACGCCGGGGGGTGGCGTGCGAGCCTGGGTACGCCAATCTGCTGCTGCGGGGAGAGTACCGGTCTGTGAGCCCGCAGGCACGGCGGGTCGTTCGAACCTCTGGTACTTTCGCCAACACCGCAGCCCCTGCATTTCGTGTCCGAAATCAGGGCGAGGATCATACGGCCCCAGGGTTCGCAACCATGGAGCAACCCGATGTTCCGCGGCGTCCGGCCCGGCGAGTTTGCTACGCGGCAAGCTGAGAGTTCTACGTACATCATGGCCGGTTGGTTGAGGGGGCAGGCAGCCCCAACCAGAATTTGATTGGGCTCATCGGGCCCGAGAAGCACGGGCGGCGATGGGGTGTGGGGGCTGGCTGGGAAGATCGGCGGGGGTGAGGTCTTTTCTCAGCCACGGGGGCTAGCTATAATCACCTTCCAGAACCCGCGGCTGTGGCGGAACTGGCAGACGCGCTAGATTCAGGTTCTAGTGGGTTCACACCCATGGAGGTTCAAGTCCTCTCAGCCGCATTCATCCCGCTTTCCAGGCGGGATTTTTCTTTCAGGAGTGACGCTCATGTCAGAGATGTCCCAAAGCGACAAGATCAAGGCTGGTGCCGCCGCTGCCCTCCTGTTGGTTGCAGCTTTCTTGATTTACTGGTTCGGATTCCGTTCGTCCACTGACGGTGCCGACCTCACGAAGGTCGAAGCGGCCCCGATCACGGCGACCAAGGATGGCCCACCGCCCGCGGCGAACCGCCGGGTTCCTCCGGGCGCCAAGTAAGTCGAGCCGACTGACATTCTCGCGATGGCCCCGCACCCGGCTCACTCCGGGCTTGGTGGGTCGTGAAGGCCCCTTGACCGTTCGGGTCAAGATGGTTGTTGTTTGGTGTTTGGCGGCGATCTGCTTCAGGGCACTTTGAAGTGCGCCAGGAGCTTGCCGTCTTTCCAGGCAAAGAAGCTCTCTCGCCAGGAAGCGACTTCTGCGAGGGAGACTGGAACGCTGAGGACGCCGGGAGCATCTCCCAGTTCGCCCAGAATGTCGCCGCGTGGACCGATGGCGATGGTGCCGCCTGCGTAGGTCGCCATGGGATCTTTGCCGGTACGGTTGACGCCGAAGGCGTAGGCCTGATTTTCGATGGCCCGGGCGATGAGCAGTGCTCGCCAATGGTGGGCGCGGACTGCGGGCCAGCAGGCACCGACAGTGAAGGCCTGGGCTCCCTTGAGGAGGCCGGCGCGGAAGAGTTCGGGGAATCGAAGGTCGTAGCAGATCGCCGGGCAGACGGTCAGGTCGTTCCAGGCGAAAGTCTCGATGGTCGTGCCGGACTCAAACCGCTGGGCTTCACGCTGGAAGGGGTGGATCTTGGTGTACTCAGTGAGCACGCGCTGCCCGGGTGCGACGACGGTCATGACGTTGTGACCGGCGCATGCGCCGCACGGGGCGACAGTGCGTCCCCCCTGAACGATGGCCTTGTGGTCGTCGGCCAACTCGAGGAGAAAGGCGAGGGTTCGGCCTGATTTGTCGTTGTTGCGTTCAACGTTGAAGGAAAAGCCCGAATCGAACATCTCTGGCAGGAGGATGAGATCCCCTTCCTGCACCGATGCTTTGTCGAGCATGTCGGCAACCAGATCGAAGTTGCGCTGCGGGTCTTCCCAGGCGATGTCGAACTGCACAAGGTGTGCTTGCATGGTGGAGGATATGTGCACATGAAACTCAGCGTTTGAATGTGGTGCCGCGGCGGCATTTTCCCCGATATTCATCATCGTCACGGCATCACTCGCAGCCTCTCTCCTCACTTTGCAAGAAACGAACTCAAGGCCGATCCCAAGGGTCCGATTGGGAGGCTGCGGCTGCGTGCCGTGTTCGGAGGACAGGGGGCCTGGGGCGGTCCCGACGGACGGCGGCAAAGAGGCGAACGGAATCGAAATGACGGCTGAAGGCGGGTGTAACGTGGTGCAAGTGAACTTCGAACATGAGAGCAGGCTCGCAGCGCACGCCGCGGGTCAGGCATTGGATCGCAGGTCAGGCGGGATGTGTGCCGACACTGCTCTGGAAAAGGTGGAGGTACCCATTTCGTTGATGCCAGCGTCCGGGATTGGAGCACTGAGTCTGCCGCGGCTATCGCAACGAGCGGCGGCGGCGATGCCTCGTCTGCTCCTGGCGAGCCGCTCCCCTCGGCGGCGTGAACTGCTCGCCGCGGCGGGCATTGAGCACATCGCGGCCGCGCCCAGTTTCGACGATTCAGCGCTCTCGCCGGGACGTGTTGCTTCTCCGGCGAATTGGGTGATGTCGCTTGCGTATCTCAAGGCGTGGGCGCAGGCATCGGCCCACCCTGAAGCTGCGGTGGTTCTGGGTTCGGATACGGCGTGCGTCATGGATGGTGCGATGATCGGAACGCCCCAGACGCTGGGTGAAGCCCGAGCGATGATCCGGGCGTTTGCCAGCCGCGAGCATGAAGTGGTCACGGGCGTGGCGCTGATTGATCGCCGGGATGGGGGAGCGGTGGCGCGGCACCTCTTTGCGGATGCTGCCCGGGTGACGATGGGGGCACTGAGCGACTCTGACCTTGAGAACTACCTTGCGAGCGGGCAGTGGCACGGCAAGGCGGGTGGATACAACCTGCTGGAGCGGATTGATGCAGGCTGGCCGCTCACCTATCAGGGTGACCCGACGACGATCATGGGATTACCGATGAACCGGCTGGTGGACCGATTGAATAGCATCTTTGGGTAAGGCCCCTGTGCGGCAGGTCGGCTCACGCAATGCCGAGTGCGACAGGCTGGGGGCGAAATTGGTTGCGGGAAGGATGAACCTTTGCCGCGGCGGTGCGTGCGGACGCGCTGCTCGGCCCGCCAGCTCCATGGGAATACGGCCTTGAATACGCTCGCTGCCCTCTCAACTGAACCGATCGCACCCCTCTGGCTCGTCGGTCCGGCGACGCTGGTGACCTTCATGATCATCAGTGCGCACCTGATCGCCATGATCCAGATGCAGATGCCCGCAAGTCGCCGGCGGATCCGCATGGCCAACAGCTTCCTGATGATGCTGAGCCTGCCGATCCTGGCCTACGCCATCGCGTGGGTTCCCCCTTCGGAAGGTCGCCCCTTCGTGCTCTGCTGGGTCGCGCTCGCTGCACTGGTCATCATGATCATGGTGCTGGCCTGGCTGGATGTTGCCAACAACGTGCGTCTGGCGCGGCTTGAGCGGGGAGCATTGATCCGCGAAACTGCCACAGAACTTCGCCTGGTGGGAAGGATGCAGGCGGCGGGTGCCTCACTCGCCCCGGCGACTCAGGCTGCGAATGATGCCCCAGCGGCATCATGATTCAACGGCAGGATTCTGACTCCACACTCAATGAACCGGCCGCGGCGACGCCGCGGCGTGGCCCGTTGCCATCGCTTTTGTCGTGGCTGGGCCCGATTGCGTCCTGGATGTATGCCCGCGAACTGAATCGCCGCAACCGGGCCTTTGATGCGGGCCGCGGCGTCGTCACGTTTGATCGCCCGGTGCTTTCGATTGGCAATCTCTCGGTTGGCGGCACAGGAAAGACCCCCACGGTCGCCTGGCTGCTTGAGAGGCTCCGCAAGGCCGGACTTGATCCGTGCGTGGCCATGCGTGGCTATGCCGCGAGTGATGGCGTGAGCGACGAAGCTGAACTCTACAGGCACGCGTTCGAGGATCTCCCTGTCGTTGCACAGGCAAATCGGACGGAAGGGCTGCTGGATCTGTTTGCAAGCGAACGGGGCGAGGCGGTGAACGTCGTGGTGCTGGATGACGGATTTCAGCACCGGCGCGTGGCACGGGACTTTGATCTGGTGCTCATCGATGCACGAAGTTCACCTTGGGAGGATCGACTGCTGCCAGCGGGGTGGCTCCGCGAGTTACCCGCGGCGTTGGCACGGGCCCATGGCGTGCTGCTGACACATGCGCATGATGCGGGGCAGATGCGTCGACTCGCGGCGAGGGTGCGGGAAGTGATGCCACGTGGGGTCATCGCTTCGGCGACGCACGCATGGAGCCATCTTGAGGTGGTCGAAGCGGGCGGTGCGCGAAACGAATCGGTGGGATGGCTGAAGCATCGCCGCGTGGGTGCGTGTTGTGCGATCGGGTCGCCTGAAGGGTTCCTTTCAATGGTGCGGGCTGCGTGCGGGCGCGAACTCGCGGCGACGATGGTGCTGCGAGACCATGATCCGTATGGTCCGGCCACGGTCTCCAAACTGCGGACTCTGTGCCAGTCGTGTGAAGTGCTGGTGGTGACGCCCAAGGACTGGAGCAAACTGCAGCGGATCCCTGCTGAGTTCTGGCCGTGCGCGGTGGCAGTGCCGCAGCTGAAGTTGAACTTCGTGGAAGGTGAAGAAGCACTCGCCGCGGCGATGATCGATGCGGCGCGCAGCCAGCCTGGTAACGCCGAATGAGTGAACGCTGAGCGCGGGCACACGGTGCGGGCGATCAGAGATCGAACTTGACTTTGCGGGTGGGCTTCGCCGCGGCGGGGGGCGGGGTCGGCGACGGATCGACGGCGCCGGGCACGCCGAGTCGGCGGCGAAGCACGGCGGTGAGTGTGTCGGGCTCGAAGTAGGCTTCGGGAGGGCGGAAGTAGACTTCGTGGAGGCCTGAGTCGTCCTTGGGGGGGAGGACGCGAATGGGGGCGAGTTGAGCCGCGGCGGTGTTGGCGGTGCTGTTCATCTGCGTCGCGACGGGCCTTGGATCCTTGGCAAAGAAGATGATGTCCTTCTCGCGGATGGTGCAGGTGCGCACGGCGAGCTTGGCGAGTGCGACGCGAATCTGCGCGAACTCGAAGAGTCGCTGGGCGGGCCGGGGCGGCTGGCCATACGCGTCCACAAGGTCCTTGTGCAGTTGATCCAGGTGGGCAAAGTCGGTGGCGCTGGCGAGGCGGCGGTAGGCTTCGAGGCGGCGGGGCTCGCTGGGGATGTAGGCCTTGGGGATCAGGCCGCTGACGCCGATCTCGAGTGCCGTGGAGCTGGGTGGATCGGGCTTCTTTTCGTTCTTGAGTTCGTCGACGCTTTTCTCGAGCAGGTGGCAGTACATCTCATAGCCAACAGCGGCGATGTGGCCGGACTGTTCGGGGCCCAGGATGTTGCCTGCGCCGCGGATCTCAAGATCGCGCATGGCGATCTTGAAGCCGGCGCCAAGCATGGAGAACTGTTCGATGGCCTTGAGGCGTTTCTGCGCGACTTCCTTCACGCTCTTTTCGGGGTCAAGCAGGAGGTAGCAGTACGCGCGGTGCTTGCTGCGGCCGACGCGACCTCGGAGCTGGTGAAGGTCTGCGAGGCCGAAGCGATCGGCATCGTTGATGATCATCGTGTTGGCACTGGCGATGTCGATGCCGGCTTCGATGATCGTGGTGGCCACGAGCACATCCGCCTGACGTCGCATGAACTTGAGCATGACTTCTTCGAGTTCGTGCGGAGGCATCTGGCCGTGGCCGTAGATGACGCGCGTGCCGGGCGGGCAGAGTTTGCGCACGTTGTCGGCCACGGAGATGATGTCGTGGACGCGGTTGTGGACGAAGTAGATCTGGCCTTCGCGTGCCAACTCTCGCGAGATGGCCTGCTGAATGCGCCGATCGTTGTAGGGGAAGACCTCGGTGACGATGGCGCGGCGGTCGAGCGGCGCAGTGGTGAGGCTGGAGATGTCGCGGATGCCCAGCATCGCCATGTGGAGCGTGCGCGGGATGGGGGTGGCGGAGAGGGTGAGCACATCGACGGTGAGTCGGAGGCGCAGCAACGCTTCCTTGTGCTCGACACCGAAGCGTTGTTCTTCATCGACGATCACGAGGCCGAGATCAGAGAAGATGACATCCTTTGAGAGCAGGCGGTGCGTGCCGATGATGAGATCGACGCGGCCTTTCTTGAGGTCATCGAGAATGTCCTTGGCTTCCTTGTCGGTCTTGAAGCGTGAAACGCTTTCGACGCGGAACGGATAGCCAGCGAAGCGGCCTTTGAAGGTGCGCTCGTGCTGCTCGGCCAGCACCGTGGTGGGAACGAGGACCGCGACCTGGCGTCCGAACTCGCAGGCCTTGAAGGCGGCGCGGATGGCCAGTTCAGTTTTGCCAAAGCCCACGTCGCCGCAGATGAGGCGATCCATCGGGCGAGCGCGGGTCATGTCGCGTTTGATCTCGCTGAGTGCCGCGAGCTGGTCCTGGGTTTCCTCGTACGGAAACTCGGCCTCGAACTCCTGCTGCCAGGTGGTGTCGGCGGGGTAGGCGATGCCGGGCATGTGATCGCGTGCCGCGCGAACTCGCAGCAGTTCACCGGCGAGGTCCTTGACGCTTTCGGCGACGCGTTCCTTCTGATTCTTCCACTTGACGCCGCCCAGGGTGGAAAGCGGCGGCTTACCGGCAAACCCGCCGACGTACTTCTGCACCTTGTCGATCTGCATCGCCGGAACGTGCAGTTTGCTCTGTCCGGCGAACTCAAGCGTGAGGTACTCCTCGGGTTCGATCTCTCGCTTCGCGGCAAAGGCCTTCTGGAAGGCTGGCACCTCGCGGGGCTTCATCACTGTGAGCCCGGCGAAACGGGCAATGCCATGATCCACGTGTACCACGTAGTCACCGGCCTGGAAATCCAGGAAGGTGTCCATCGCGCGGCCGGACTTGATGCGTCCGGTGCGGCGGCGAACCGTAAAGCGATTGAGAATCTCGTGATAGGGAACGAAGGCCGTGCGGCGGTGTTCATCGCGCTGCCAGATGAAGCCGCGGTGCAGGTATGCGATCGTCGAGGAGATGGGTGCCTCGGCCTGCTCATGGGCCACTGGAGTGCCCGCGAGCAGTTCACTGAGTCGATCCAGTTCGCCCTGATTCTGGCAGCAGACGACCACCGAGCAGTTCTCAGGCTCGCGCGAGAGGGCGACGAGTTCGGTGACGGCCTGCGCGGCATCCTTGGAGAAACTGGGGAGCGCTTCGCCACCCATGTCAATGCGCTTTTCGGTGCTGGTGGCCCCGGCGGAGAACTGGTTGAGTTCGACGACGCAGCGGAAGCGGTTCTCGACGATGCGGAGCACGGCGGGTGGGCCGACAACGCCCCGGGAATCGAGCACTCGTTCGAAGTAGCCCCGGCCTTGTTCCACGATCTCCAGCGTTTCGGCCAGGAGAATCGTGGCGTCCTTGGGGACCAGTTCGAGGAAGTTGATGCCCGCGCCGTCGGCGATGGCCTTCGAGGTATCGGCCGCGAAGAGGTCGACGGCCTTCACCGATCGGTCCGACCCCATGGATTCGATATCGATCTCGGTGATGCGATCGAGGGTGTCACCGAAGAAGTCGAGGCGCACGGGCGTGCCCAGCGAGGTGTCGCGATCGGTGCGGGCGTTGGTGCCGCCGGGGGGGAAGATGTCCAGGATGCCGCCGCGGAGTGCAAAGTCCCCCACTTCTTCGATCGCTTCGACCCGCTTGTACCCGGCTCCGACGAGCCAGTTGGTGAGTACGGGAAGCTTGATGTCCTGACCGGTCTTGAGCGTGCGGGTGAGGTGCTCAAGCTGTGCGGGCGGGGGCACGAGCTGCATCAGTGCCGCGATGGGGGCGATGATGACCGAGGGCTGGGCGAGGTTGGTGACGGCTCGGATCGCGGCGAGCCGCTCGGCGAAAAGCTCGGTGCTGACGCCGGTCTCACCCGGTAGTGCTTCAAGCGCGGGCAGCGTGAAGGCCGGGACGCTGGAGAGTTCATCGAGGGCTTCATCGGCATCGTCGATGTGGGCGACGATGATGACAACCGGGCGCTTGGTGGTTCTGAGCACATGCCCCGCGGCGAGATTCACCGCACTTCCACCGATGCCCGAGGCCACGGCCCTTCGGTGCGTCTCCACAGCGCGCG